>CAYVVK010000601.1:0-3935 GCA_964454855.1 uncultured Phaeodactylibacter sp.
TTCAAGGGATAGAATAGAAGTTTCCTAAACTTTTGATCCAGGTTCGAGTCCTGGCGGGGTCACTCAATCTTTTAAACACTGATAATCAGCACTTTGTGTAATTGACATTCATTTCCCTAACTACTTGATGACCAATCTCTTATCGCAATTCCATCTCCCAAAAACAGCCCTTAGGACTCTTTTTTTTACCAGATTTTGTACCAAGATGGAGGTCTTCTTTCCCCTCTTCGCAACAGTTTTAGCAACTTCTGACCTTCCTCAACATAATTTGCTGGCCGTGTATTTTTCTTATTCCGGGCCTTTCAATAGTAGTTTCAACAATCGTTGCTGCTCCTCAAGTAGGCGCTTCTGTTCCTCTGTTAGTTCAGCCAGCTGTACGTTCAGTTGGCTGAGCAGATCTACTAATTCTCTATAACGATCAAGCAGGCGGAGGTTTTCCCTCTGCCGAAGGTTGCGTAATCGATAGGCAACCAAAGGAGGGCGGTTAAGCCGGAGACGGCCCAAGGTGAATTTCCCTTCCAGAGTCAGTGCATGTATTGTTCCGTTTTCCAGCTCGATGAAATGCTTTGAGAAAGGTTCTTTGCGAGGATTCCACAATGCAGGATCATTTGGCGAAGCAGGGAAATAGGCAAGTTTATACAAATTGCAGCGGCTGCAGCAGTAAATCAAATTATCAGGGTTATCATCGCCGCCTTTGGTAGTGGGTTGGAAATGATCAATCGTCAACTCACCTCCTGTGTCTGTTTCTGTCACTCCACAGAACTCACAGGCAAAATTAGCCCTTTGCCGCACTAATTCCCGAATCTCTTTAGGAATACTCATGCCGGCCGCTGCCCGAGTTGTTTTGTCAATTGGTTTAAGAGGGTTGTATTTTCATTTCGAAGTTGCTCATTTTCCGAAGCCACTTGTTGAATCCGGCTGGTTAACTTTACCAGTTGAGCCAATGCTGCTTCTACCTGAGCCTGCAGGCCTGATAAAGATTCCTCGCTGGCGGAAAGCTGAATGGCTTCCAGCTCCATTTTATCCTGCTGGGTATACCAATCTTCCAGTTGCCGTTTTTCCTGCTCAGACAACTTCTCGCCTCGGGATGCTTTATCATGAAGTGCTCTCCCCTTATCGTCCTTGATCATAATTGCAGCGTTTAATGAATATATCCTCTAGATTGAGTACCCAATAAAGGTACAGTTTTAACTTATAACGTGCCTGGTTTTGTTATAGTTTCTAAGAGCTTGGCTAAAGAAGGTTTTACCCGCTACAGCCGCCAAAGTGTCGTTCCTGGGGGCACAAAAAACAGCCTCATTTTTTTTTACCAGACTTTGTACCGCGCCCCAAAACCATCCACAACCGCCTCACAATCAACGTTATAAATACTTCCTGGCGGGGTCACTAAAACAACCCCATCACAAACTCATCCAATGATTCAGAAGTTTCAATCCCCAGCCGCTTGCGCAGGCGGTAGCGGGCCTTCTTAATGCCCTCATTGGAGAGGTTCAGGATATTAGCGATCTCTTTGGAAGAGAGGTGCATCTTGATCAGGGCCATGAGGCGCAGGTCGTTGGAAGTGATGTCGGGAAAAACCTCCGTCACTTTATTCTGGTAGCCCTGATGGACGGCCTCGAAGCGTTCGAGAAAGAGCTCCCAGTTGGCGTCATCGCGCAGGTTACGGCCGATCTTACGGTTGACCTTGCCCAGGGCCCGGATCTCTGCACCATTGGTTTTGATCCCCGAAATATCCTCCTGGATGTCTTTCAGCACCTCGTTTTTCTGCGCCAGCTGCAGGGCGAAGGCCGACAGTTCCCTTTTTTTGAAAGCGATCTCGGCGTCCAGTTTTTCTCTTTCCAGGCGGTTGCGCCGGGCGCGCTGCCGGAAAGCGTAGCCGAGAGCAAGCAAAACTGCGGCGAGCGCAACAAGGGCGCCTCCCAATCCCTGCCGTACCAAGGCATCACTTTTCGCTTTTTCATTCAGCAGCTCAATTTCCTGTTCCTTCTTTTCCGTCTGGTACTTGACCTCCAGCTCATTCATGGCAAGGATCTTCTCCTCGGCGAAAACGGAATCATACAAAGCATGATAGTCTTTAAAATGCTGAAGCGAACGGCGGTAGCTGCCCATATCTTCTGCGACCTGCGATAGCACCAGATGGTCGGTGATCATTTTTTTGCGAACGCCGGTTTTTTGAGATACTTCCAGTGCCTGTTCTGCGTATTCCAGGGCAAGGGCGTACTCCTCTTTTGCCCGGTAGACATTGGCCAACCTTCTATAGAGAAGGCCCGGCAGGCTTTCTTCCCCATGTTTCAAAGCAATATCCAGGGCTTCGAGATAATAGGCCTCTGCTGTGGGCAGATCCCCTTTAGACTTGGCAATGGTGCCCAGGTTGTCCAGGCAACCCGCCACGCTATTGTGGTAATTTTTTTTCCGATAATATTTCAGCGCTTCCTCGAAGATGGGCATGGCCTGCTCCAGGGAATCCATTTGTTTGAAGTTCAAACCCAGGACGTATCGGATATCGATCCGTTCTCCTTCCCGGCCCAGTTGGGCATAAACTTTTTCTGCTTTTCGGTACCATGCATTGGCTTCCTCGTAGTTTTCAATATCGCTGAGGATATTACCGATGTTCCAGTAGCTGGCCGCCAGGGCATCTTCTTTTACACCAATTTCTTCCTTTATCGCCAGGGATTCCATCTGGTTTTGCAAGGCCTGCTCCAGGTTCCCCAGGTTCCGGTTGGCGATAGACATGTTGTTGAGCAGGGCGCTTACCCGCTCGCGGTTGCCGAGCTCCTCGTACAGGGCCTTTGCTTTTTTGAACACTTCCAGGCCTTCCTTGTAGCTGGAGGTAATGTTGTGATACACACCCAGCATGTTGGTGCCGAAGGCGATATGGTTAGGGTCTTCGTGTTTTTCGGCAATGGCCCGGTAACGCTCAATGTAGCCTTTGGCCTTTTTATGGTCAGTGTAGAGGTATGCATTGACCAAGTGGGCATAGATGTGCAGGTGGGTAGTATCCGGCTCGGCAGGCAGCAGGGCCAGCAGGCTGTCGACGGCTTTCTGATCTTGTCCGATACCGGGGGCAGGATCAAAAATAAGGGGGAGCAGGCATAGGAAGATCCGGTAGTGCATGTTTTCAGGATTATAATCTGTCAGTGTTGATGGGTGAATTTACTAATTGTCCGCTATTTTGGCGGCTCGCCAACCAAATTCTCTTTAAACCCCGGCCGTTTAAACGCTAAATTTGAGTATCGGATCACCCGAAAATAACAAACATGAAAAAACCAATGCTTTTCAGGAAGAGGCCGGCCTTATTACTGTCTACGCTTGCCCTTTCGCTGATATTTTCCAGCTGCAACACCAACGAAAAAACAGAAGATACAGCACCCCTGAGCCAGGTAGAGCTAGCCCCCCATCTCCAGGCCCATTTCGATTCCTGCGGCCTCCGCGGCAGTATCGCCCTCTACGACTATCCCAACAAAAAACTCATCATCAGCGACTCCTCGGCGCTAAACCAAAGCACCCTGCCCGCCTCCACCTTCAAGATCATCAACCTGCTGATCGCCCTGGAAACCGGTGTCATAGAAAATGAGCACGACACCATAAGCTGGCCGGGGCAGACGGATACCGTCAAATACGGCCACCGCCCAAACATCTACCGCGATATGACGCCCAAAGAAGCTTTCGAAGAATCCGCAGGATGGGCCTACGTAGAAATCGCTAAAAAGATCGGCAGGGACAACTACCGCCACTACCTCTCCAAAAGCAACTACGGTAATCTCGACCTCTCCCAGGAAGACTCGGATTTCTGGAACTTCGGCCCCTTCGGCATCACGCCTGCCAACCAGGTGGAATTCCTCGTCAGCGTATACGAAGAAAAAGCTCCCTTTTCCCAAAGGAACCTGGACATCCTGAAAGAGGTGATGATCGTAGAACAATCCGACGCCTACACC
>CAYVVK010000601.1:3945-4307 GCA_964454855.1 uncultured Phaeodactylibacter sp.
GATCGAGCGGGGGATCCGGGGCCGCGACTATGTCGAGCAGCTGCGCGCCAAGACCGGCTGGACGCGCGACGGCGGCATCCACACCGGCTGGTGGGCCGGCTGGGTGGAAACGGAGAAAGGGGCCTATTTCTTTGCTACCCGGACGTTCTGGCCGTTGAATTACCGGAACGGGGAGCTGTCGAGATGCAGGAAGGAGATCACACAGGAAATATTAAAGGAGATGAACATACTGTAACAAGCAGGCAGCTTGTCCCGAATCATAAGCTACCCGATCGCCATTAGGGCTTCGCGTTCCTTTGTGGCCTACACTAGCAAACCTCTTTTTTTAAGGTTACATTCCCCTCTCCCCCTACTCCGATTTT
>CAYVVK010000602.1:0-4298 GCA_964454855.1 uncultured Phaeodactylibacter sp.
CTGGTCTCGTTGTTGTAGCCGTATAAGTAGCCTGTTTCGGGGTCAAAGGCGATGCTGTTGCTGCCGGTATGTACGGCGGTTGTGGCGGGGCGCATCACACCATTGTCGTAAATGGCTACGCCGGCATGGCCGGGAAGGACGGCGGTGCTCTTGCGCGCCACGGCGATCGATTCCGGGGCGCCCGGCAACACGGCAATGTCTTCCGCATAATACGGGCCATAGGGATAATCCCCGCTTCCCAGAGCAAACTATAGTACTTTTCCCGGTTCCGGATATAGGTTTCCGTGACTTTACTCAGGCGGAGTTCTTCGCTCGAAAGTATCGCCGTCATAGACAAAGGCGGGCACCTTCCCTTCTTCCACCTTGAAGAGGATCACCTCGCCGCTGCCCGGCACCAGCTCTATGCGTATGGAATTCTCCGCGGTGTAGGGCGTGGCCACGCAGTGCAGGTTGCCGATCTCGACGCGCAGGGCGTCCGTCAGGGCCTCCACTTTTACCGTGCCCCAGGCCTGGTTGTGATACTTGCCGGCGTAGGACTGGAAATCTTCCGTCAGCTGCCAGGTACGCTTGGCGCGCTTGGCGCGGTCCTTTTCGATCATTTTGGCATATCTTTCCAGGCGCTTCGTAACAGCTTTCCTGCCTTCTTCCGCCCGCTCTTCCGCTTTGGCCCGCTGCAGCCACCAGTCGTAGGCGTAGGCCACAAATGAAACCTGGGCTGTTGCGCCATTCCTTTTAATTTTATAACTTGTTTGATCTAACCAGCGAACACTATTCACACCACTACTCTTCTCATTTATCGGCATAAGCCATTTCAACTGGCTTATACAATGAATAAGTTCCTTTTTTTAACCAAAACCGGATTAGAGATGAAGCATAGGCAGATGTATAGTATTAAAACTCTTTTCTGTATTTCCTTTTCGACAGCTCTTTGTTTTTCTGGTAGTGCTCAGACTACTATTTCCAAGATAGAGTACCACTGCCAAACTCAATTGGCAAAAGGAAACGGCCATAGCGGCACAAATACCCTTTACTTTGATCATCACAAGGGCTTATTCGTACACAAAGACTGGCCCAAAGAAAGCAGCTACGAAGGGCGAGGGACTGTGGTGTCTTTTCAAAAAGGTGACCCGGAAGGCATGCCTGTATTTATAGACATACCACACAAAGAATGGGTTTACAAATCTGATTATCGCTCTGCGAGGCATCTATGGATATTTCGAGAACCCTTGCCTCATATCGCTTGGGAACTTCTTCCGGAGCAAAAGATCATCGGCGGATTCACCTGTACCAAAGCCACCGGCACTTTTGGAGGCCGGGTATATGATGTATGGTTTACCCCGGACTTACCAGTGAGCCTGGGCCCCTACAAACTCTGGGGGTTGCCGGGTATGATCCTGGAGGCCAAGTCCAGAGATGGCCGGGTCGTTTACCATTTTCAGGCCTATTATCCCGAGGTAGAAGAGGAGATAGTTTTAGCACCACCCACGGAAGGAAAGGAAGTATCCCGGGAAGCCTTTGAAGAATTTGTGATTGGGCGGCTGCTGTGGTCTGAATCAAAATCTACAGACGAAGTTTTTTCCACAGAAGAGGATCCTCCTTCTGAATGGGAGATCGAGAAAGACAAATGGACCATAATTAGCGAATATAAGGCACAGCGGAAAGCTGGGAACAAACGATAAAAGCCGGGATGATCAAAAAGTGGGTGTCTTGCCTTTCTCTTCTGCTATTCCTAATGGTGCAGGGATATTCCCAGCCAGATTGGATTGTTTCCGGCCGCGTAACGGATAGCCTGGATACCCCTCTTGAG
Organism: uncultured Phaeodactylibacter sp.; assembly: GCA_964454855.1. Lineage (GTDB taxonomy): Bacteria > Bacteroidota > Bacteroidia > Chitinophagales > Saprospiraceae > CAYVVK01. The sequence goes on from CAYVVK010000602.1 coordinate 1,808, forward strand.
TTGGCGGTCATCTATGCCACACCCGATACTTCCGAACGGTTTCTGGCCTTTGCCTATTCGGATGAGAATGGCGCTTTCCAATTGGCCCTGCCCGCTAATGAAGCAAAGGTATGGCTACATGTGAAATACCTCGGTTATGCTCCGTTGAAAATAGCCATAGCCCGCCCCGTTAGGGAGCCGTTGGCTATTCGGCTGTCCCCACAGGAAAACCGCCTTTCAGAAGTGGTCGTCTCCGATGCCCGCCCTCCGATCATCGAAAGATCTGATACTACAATTTATCATGTAGAGGATTTTACGGATTCCACCGAGTATAACGTAGAGGATATACTGAAAAAACTGCCGGGTGTAGAAGTACAAGAAAATGGAGCCATTAGTGTCAATGGCAAACCCATAAATAAAGTACTGGTAGAAGGGGGAGACCTCTTTGGCAGGAATTATACCCTAGGTACGAAAAACATCCGGGCCCAATTTATCAAAGATGTAGAGATCATCGACCATTTTCAGGAAAACCCCGTCCTGAAAAATGTCAATTTTTCAGAGGCTATCGTGCTCAATTTAAAGCTGAAGGAAGATAAAAAGAATATCCTCTCCGGTACTGCCCACGGGGGGCTGGGCTGGGGGCAGGATGCCAAGGGCGCGCTGCACGCCAACATCTTCTCCATTTCCAGGAAGACGAAGGCCATTCTGCTTTCCGACAATGGGAATACCGGCTCCCATTATGGCGTCGACGAACTTGAGGCTACCTATGGTGAAACTAATGGGCGGGATGTGAAGGAAAAAACTTTCAAAGCCGGAGAATATATTTTCCCGCTGAGTACTACTAACCCGGGGCTTTCCGCACCCTTTACCGACAATGCCGCCAGTTACTTTTCTACCCTTCGCGCTCTTTTCGACATCAACGGCCGCTGGAACGCCGGCCTGAATATCACTTACGCGCATCGGGAGGACGCCCAGCCTACCACTTTCGAGCAACTTTACGCCTTTGAGGAAAACGTTTATCAGTTGGATATGGAGCAGAACCTTCGCCTCCGTAACCGGATCGCCGGTGGGGAAGCTCAGTTGAATTACCTCGGCGCTCAACAGGATCGCAGTTTTCAAGGCCATCTGGAATGGGGAAGCAGCCTGGCGGATGCCGGCCAGGATATTCTGGAAAGCAGGCCCCAGGAGGCATTCCATTATCAGGTAGGCCGGCAAATGGAAAAACAAGAGTTTTTTTTAACCGGGCTGTATTCTGAAAAGCTGAGTGCAAGGAGCGTTGGCCAGTTACAGTTCAAGGGGCAATCGCTCCGCCAGCCCGAAAGGCTGGAAGCAGAAAACCGGGACATCCCCTTCTATTTCGGGCAGGAACCCGGATCTTCCCAACTGCGGCAATCCTTGCAGCATCAACAGGAAAGCCTGGAAATGCTGGGGCGATACCTTTGGTCGTCCGGCCCATTTTCCCTGGAATTGGAGCCGGCCTACACCCGCACTCGTTCTTCCCTCTCTGTCGATTGGTTGCTGCTGGAGGAAAATGGGGATAGCCTCGCTTTGAACGATGGGGATCGGGAGCGGCAAAGCGTACAGGTGCACCGACTGCAGGCTACCCTCCATCTGGCTTCCCAACTGGATAAACGCAGCCGCCTCAAACTGATGCTGCGAGGCATGGAGAACCGGCCGGAAGGTTTCCCGGCGCGCTTTGCCTGGACAGCCAAAACCGAACTGTCCACCATTTTTGATAATGGAGCGGCCGGAAGGCTGCAGTACACCTTTGAGGAATCCATTCTGGATGCCCACTGGTTGCTTACCTTGCCTTATTTTTCAGACAACTATCTCATCAACCAGCCTATCGCCAGGAATGAAGTGTTGAGCGCCCACCACATCCTGATCGCTTACAACCAGCGGGAGCCCATGAAACTCCGCTCCTATTATTTCAACCTGCGGGCTACTCTCGGCCAGCTCGCCTGGCAGGAAGAGGCGCTGTTTTTTCAGTCTATCCTGCAGCTCAGGCCTTACCTGTCGGATGGAAACGCCAGGCTTAGCCTTACCGGATATTTCGACCAGTTCTTCCCCCGATGGAGAACCTCACTTACCCTAAGGGGCTGGTCGGGCCTCACCAAAAGGCAGTATGTGCTGCTCGATGAACCCCAGGAAATCGTTGGCCATACCAGCCAGCTAAAGCTCAGCCTGCGCACAGCGCTCTGGGGCCGTTTTCACTTTGGCCTGGAGAACCAGCTAAATCGCAGCACTACCCTCCTGCCGAATGAAAGTATAGCAAACCGCAATGAGATCCTGGGCTGGCGGGCCAGCACCGACATTTCTTATGCCCATCAGCAATGGCGCCTTTCCTTCGCCCTGGACCGCAACCTGGAGGCCAGCAATAACGGGCGCCGGGCCATGCTTTTGGGCGCCAGGGCCAAGCTGAGCCGCCGCCTGTTTCTCGCCGGCAAGGAAGGCGCTGTCGAGCTGCATGCCTTCAACCTCGTCGAGTTGATCGAGGGGGTCGCCTCCATGT
>CAYVVK010000603.1:0-4296 GCA_964454855.1 uncultured Phaeodactylibacter sp.
ACTTTTGCGTTATTTTCGGTAATTCCAAGTATGTCGGCGATCTCCTTATAGGGGCGCTCCTCGAAAAAACGGAGTTCGATCAGTTGGAGATCCTCTTCTTTCAGCTTGTCCAGGGTTTCGATCAGCAATTGCCGGCGGCCTTCATTATTGGGCTCCTCCATCTCCTCGAACATGTCGGAGATATTGGTTTCTTCTACGCTGACTACGCGGTTTTTTTTTGCCTTCCGGTAGTATTGTGCTACCTCATTGCTGGCGATGCGGTACAGCCAGGCCGAAAAGGGCACGCCTTTGTATTCATAGCTTTCGATGCGTTGTAATGCTTTCAGAAAAACCTGGGAGCAAATATCAGCAGACAGGGCCTCGTCGGTGGTGCGGCGAAAGATGAAGAGGAAAATATTTTCGTAGTACCGTTCATAAAGGGGATGGAACAAAGCGGGGTCAGCCTGAGCAGCTTGCACTTCGAGCCACTCTTCCTGCATTTCTTCCGCAGAAACGGTCCTTTTGGGCGCGCTCATTCGAACGGTTTTTGCAAGAGTACGGCTAAATTGCAAATTCGAAAGCATTAAATTAATTTTTTTTCCATAAAGTGCTTTGCTTACCGCTGTTTGTTCCTACGAAAGCCTTTTCAGTACTTTTTTTATTTGCTACACTTCCATAATGCAGGCCGGCGAAAAGGTTACAGGCGAGAGAGGATAAATTTTTGGAAGGTATTAGTAACTTGCGCGCCGTGAGACTAATACTGACTTTCGTTTTACTTTTCGCGGGCCTGGCCCTGCCGGCCCAGGAGGCAGATACTACCGAGACGCGTGAAGGGGGGAGTTTCTTCGGAGTACCCATTATTTTCCTTACGCCCGAGACCAGCCTGGGCTTCGGCGGAGGCGCCATTTACGCCTTCCGCTTTCCCGGAGAACCGGCGGAAAGCCGCCCTTCCCAGTTTCAGTTGGGCGGAGCCTATACGCTGGAAAGGCAGCTGCTGTCTTATCTGCCCTTTCAGCTCTTTTTCGAAGAGGAAAAATGGAACCTCTACGGCGAACTGGGCTATTATCAGTACACTTATTTCTACTATGGCAATGATCTCGAGAATTACGATGGAGAGTTATACGACGTAAAATTCCCGCGCTTGCGTTTTAACGCGCTTTATCTTGCCGATAAGCAGTTGTATGTTGGCCTGCGGTACTGGATGGACAACTTCAGCATTTCCAATGTGGAGGAGGGAGGGCTGCTGGATAGCCTGGCCATCACCGGGCGCAACGGAGGGCTGGTTTCCTCTCTGGGGCCGGTAGCCAGTTTCGACCAGCGGGACAATATTTTCTATCCCACCAAAGGCTGGTTTGTAGAGGCCGCCGTCCTGTTCAACGGCGAAAAGGCCGGCAGCCCTTTCCGTTATACCAAGCTCACGATCGACGCCCGGAAGTACCTGCAGAACAATTGGGGGCATGTGCTGGCCCTGAACCTCTATTCCGAGGCCAACTTCGGTGACCCTCCCTTCAACCAGCTGGCGCTGATCGGCGGAAATAAAAGGATGCGGGGGTATTACGAGGGGCGCTTTCGCGGAAAACACGGCCTGATCGCCCAGGCGGAATACCGCTTTCCGCTTATATGGCGGATCGGGGGAGCCCTTTTCGGCGCTTACGGTGGGGTGGCAGGCCAGTACAGCCGCTTCAGCCTGGACGACTTCCGCTATACTCTGGGCGCCGGCCTGCGGGTTTTGTTGCTGAAAAAAGAAAGAGTGCACATCCGGGTGGATTATGGGTTCGGCAAAAATACAAGCGGCTTGTACATCACTATAGGCGAAGCGTTCTGAAAACGATCTGCCTGGCTCATGCCTTACGTATGTCGTACTGAATCGAAAACAAAAGAACTCTGCTTTCTCATGACAGTTAGCATTATCATTCCGGTACTGAATGAAGAAAAGAATATTGAAAGGCTTATAAAACGGCTCTGTGAAGGCGGCAGAGGGCAGGTCGCAGACCTGACCGTAGTGGACGGCGGCAGCACAGACGATACCCGCCGCCTGGCCCGGAATGCCGGCGCCCGGGTGCTGCAGTCTCCCCGGCGGGGGAGGGCGCCACAGATGAATTACGGCGCGGAAAAAGCGAGCGGGGATCTACTGTACTTCGTCCATGGCGACACCTTGCCTCCGGCATCCTACATGCCGGATATTCTGCAGGCCGTGGAGGAGGGCTACCCCATCGGTTGTTTTCGCTTCCGCTTCGATTCTGACAGCAGGCTCCTGCGCCTGAATTCCTATTTTACCCGATTCGACCGCCTGTGGTGCCGCGGAGGCGACCAGACACTCTTCGTCACCCGCGAGCTCTTCAACGAACTTCAGGGCTATGACGATGACTACCTGATCATGGAGGAGTATGATTTCATTTTTCGCGCCCGAAAAGCACATCCTTTCAGGATTATTCCCAGGGATGTGCTGGTGTCTGCCCGTAAATACCACGATAACAGCTACCTGCGGGTGCAGGCCGCTAATTTTATTGTCTTTAATATGTTTCGCCTGGGTTTTTCTCCGCAGGCCATTGCCGATACTTACCGTCGGCTGCTGAATTATCGCTAAATTTACCGCTGTAATCAAAAGACGAGACCACAGCGAATGCTCTATCCAATAGTACGGCCTATAGCAAGCCTGGGGCTAAAGGCTTTCTACCGAAAGATCTACCTCTCTCATACGGAGAATATCCCCCGGGACAAACCGGTGATCCTGGCCGCCAACCATCCTACCGCTTTTCTGGAGCCCTGCATACTGGCCTGTTTCCTGGACAGGCCACTGTATTTCCTGGTTCGGGGCAACCTCTTCAACAAAGCTTTTTATTCCGGCCTGCTGCACAGCCTGAACATGCTGCCTGTTTACCGGCTCAAGGACGGGGGCTACGGGAAGCTGAAGAATAATTACTCTACTTTCGAGGCCTGCTACCAGGCTCTGGCCGAACGCAAAACCATTATGATACTGGCCGAAGGGCGCACCATACAGGAAAAGCGCCTGCGCCCTCTGCAGAAGGGCACTGCACGCCTGGCCCTGGGTACCCTGGAAGAGCATCCGGAAGTAGAGGAGGTATACATCGTGCCGGTGGGGGTTAATTTCACCTATGCCGACCAGCCCCGCACTGAAGTTATGATCGACTTCGGCAAACCGCTGCTCGCTTCTGATTTTCGCCAGGAGTATGAGGAGAATGCCATTCAGGCCCTGGCCAGCCTCACGGAAAACCTCCGCCCCCGTTTGGAGGCATGTATGGTCGTTATCGAACGGGAGGAGGACGAAGCCCTCGTTGATTTTCTGCACGTCCTTCACCGTACGGAAAGCTTCTGGCCGCTCTTCCCGATCGTTGCGCATGATTATGCTCCGCTGGAAAAAGAAATAGCGGTGGCGGATCTGGTAAACGTGCTGCCGGAGGCGGAGCGCCAGGCCTTGCTGGAAAAGTGCAGCGCTTACTTCAATCAATTGCGGCAATACCGGATCGATGACCAGGCCGTAGGTGGAAAACCTTTCTCTAAGCCCTTTCACCTCCTGCTGCTGGCCCTGGGAGCGCCCCTGGCCCTGGCAGGGTGGCTATGGAATTTCCCGCCCGCCTGGCTGGGGAAATACATTTCTCTTACTCGCGTAGAGACGCTTGAATTTGTGATGCCGGTGCGCTGGGCCACTTCCCTTGGCGCCTATCTCGTTTATATTCTGGCCTGGGTGCTGATCGCTGCCATTTCAGGCTTCTGGGCTCTTTTGCCGGCCGTGGTAGTTCTGTTGTTCCTCGGCCACTTTTACCTTTATTACCGGGAGTTTTACGAGCGCTGCCGCAAAAGCAGCCGCTTTTCTGGCCTCAATGCCACTAAACAGGAAGCCTTAAAAAAACAGCGGCGCCTTATTCTGAAGGAATACACCCGCCTGGAAAACCATTATAGGGCATAAAAAAAAGGCTGCTGCACAGCAGTTGCGCAGCAGCCGGGAAGGGGGAATCTGATTCCGGTTAATCTTCGCGGCAGACTACATTACCATCGGCATCGAAGACGGCCTCGATGTCGTCCCTGTCATCGTCGTCGTCGTCATCGTCGTCGTCGTCATCATCGTCATCGGCTTCCAGTTCTACTTTGTACTGAAAACTTCCGTCGGCCAGCTCAAACTGCTCCATGTCGTCATCTTCGGCCTGATAGCCGGGAAATTCATCGTTGATGGCGGCCAGCACGGCATCGGGTAGTTCCGAAGCACTGATATCGGTGGCGGAGAAGAGGAATTCGCCCGACAGGGTAAAATAGAGATCCACTTCTTCGCCCGGGCCGTCTTCGAGTCCGACTTCATAG
>CAYVVK010000604.1:0-4286 GCA_964454855.1 uncultured Phaeodactylibacter sp.
TGCCATAAGCGAACTGCAATTGCAACGATTTACCATCAATTTTATCCCGAACTCATGTTAACTCGAGGCAGCCCTTATTTAACGAACGCCAGCACGGCACGGCCTATAGGGCCAAAATACCTTAGTTTTATCCACGTTAGCGCGGCGCAGCCCAGCGGGCCAGCATAAACTCCCGCAGCACGGCACGGACGGAGGCACCAGGCCTAAACCAGCTCATCCGGCCTCCGCACCCTCGTGCCATCCACCGCATTGACGGCGTAAGAAACTGCCTCGATATCAAATTTTTTGCGGTATGCTTTTACGGCATCTGAGAGGAAGGCCTCTTTGCGGCCCTTATGCACCAGGTTGATGGTACAGCCCCCGAAACCGCCGCCCATGACCCGGGCGCCGAGTACGCCCTCGTAGCCTTCGGAAAAATCCACCAGAAAATCGATCTCTTCACAGCTGACCTCGTATTCATCCCGCAGGCCGGCGTGAGTCTCAAATAAAAGTTCACCCAAGCGCTCCAAACGGCCATCCGACAGGCAGGCCGCCGCCTCCTGCAGCCGCTCGTTTTCCCGGATGACGTAGGCGCAGCGCCGATATACGGGCTCGCGCAGTTCCTCCCGCTGTTCCTCCAGCATATCCGGCGTAACATCGCGCAGGCTCTCCACCTCTCCGTAGTGGCGCTGCAACACCTGCACGCCTTCCTTGCATTCCGACACCCTTTCGCTGTAGGCCGAGGAGGCCAGCTCGTGGCTTACATTGGAGTTGATCAGAACGAGTTCACAATCGCCCAGGGCCAGGGGCACGTACTCGTAGGCCAGCGAGCGGCAGTCCAGCTTAATGGCCTGGCCCTGCCGCCCCAGCAGGCTGGCAAACTGGTCCATGATCCCGCAGGGAATGCCCACAAACTCGTGGGAAGAACGCTGCGCCAGCTGCGCCAGCTCCACCCGCCTTTTCTCCAGCCGGAACAGCTGGTTCAGGCCCATGGCGAAGCCGCACTCCAGGGCAGCCGAAGAACTCATACCCGAGCCGATGGGCAGGTTCCCGCCGAAAACGCAGTCTATACCCTCCAGAGGCACGCCTTCTTTCTGTAACTGCTGCATGATGCCCATCAGGTAGTTGGCCCACAGTTTGTCACAGGGCTGTATGTCCTGTATGGAAAAACTATGTTGTTGCTTCAGGTTGGCGGCATGCAGGTGGCATTCTCCGGTTCCATTCTCCGCCATGGCGAAGTAGATGTACTTGTCTACTGCCGCCGGCAATACAAAGCCATTGTTGTAATCCGTGTGTTCTCCGATGATGTTGATGCGCCCACAGGCCTGTACGAGTATGGGGTGAGAAGAAAACTCCTGCTCAAACTGTTCTACAATATCTGATGGTTGAAGCATCGCTGATTTTTTTGCGCAAGATACAAATTGGAGGTTATAAGCCGCAGTGGACGCGGATATCGGTAAACAAAGGGGTATTCGCCGAAGATATTTCCCTTTTCGTCGGAGAAAGGCCGGCTGTTGTAACCGGCCGCTAAACCAGCCCGTCTACTTCTCAAAACAAAGTACAACCAATGAAACTGAGCGCATCTTTTATTGCACTACTGCTTTTTGTATCTATTGGCCTGAACGCCCAACAGACAGGGAAGATCAGCGGAAAGGTCACCGATGAAACCGGACAGGCCGTGGAATTCGCCAATACCCTGTTGCTGTCTCCCGAAGATTCTTCTCTGGTCAAAGGGGCCCTGACCGATTCCAGCGGCGCTTTCGTTTTTGAAAGGATACCCTATGGCACTTACCTCATTTCCGTGAGTTTTGTAGGATACTCCACTTTCTTCTCTCCGCAGGTCAGCCTCAGCCAGCAGCAGCCCCAGGTGGAAATAGCGCCCCTGCAGCTGGGCCAGAGCAGCGTACAACTTAGCGAAGTAGTGGTCAAAGCAGAACGCCCCTTTATCGAGTTGCAGGCCGACAAGATGGTCATCAACGTGGAGAACAGCCCCGTCTCGGCGGGAAGTACCGCCCTGGAGATCCTGGCGCGTTCTCCCGGTATTATCGCCGACCAGAACCAGAACCTCAGCCTGAAAGGCCGGCAGGGCGTACTCATTCTCATCAACGGCAAGAACACCCACCTCTCGGTACAGGATGTCGTTAAGATGCTGGAAACCATGCCGGCGGACCAGATCCGGAAAATAGAGATCGTCCACAGCCCATCGGCGAAATACGAGGCCTCAGGCAATGCCGGGGTGATCAACATACAACTTAAAAAGGATAGCAAGCTGGGGCTCAACGCCAGCCTCATGACGCAGGCGGGCATGGGCCGTTACCCGAAAGTCGGCGCCGGCGGGCGCTTCAACTACCGCCAGGAAAAATTCAATGTTTTCGGTGATTATAACTACTGGGACAACCAGCGGTTTCAGGAGATCAACCTCTTCCGTACCCTTACCACTGAAAATGGGCTGGCCAGTTTCGACCAGTTCAACCGAGAGGTAAATACCGAGGGCAGCCACTGGGCCAAAGGCGGCATCGACTGGTTTGCCGGAAAAAACACTACACTGGGCCTCTTCGTCCGCTCCCAGATCGGCAGCCGCGATCAGGAGGCATTTAACCGGACCCTGCTCGGCGGCGCCAACCAGCAGCCCTTTCAGCTGGTGGATGCGGGCAGGACGGGTGACGATAACTGGAACAATCACGCCTTCAACTTTAACCTCGAGCACCGCTTCGGCAAAGAAGGGCAATCGCTCAGCTTCGACGCCGATTACTCCACCTACGACAATACAGATATCCAGGATTACGACAACCGCTTTCTGGATGCCGAGGGCAATGAGGCCGCCGCTCCCAACATCCTGCACAGCGACAATATCTCCAAAGTGGACATCAAAGCCGTGAAACTGGACTTTACCCGGCCGCTCGGCGAAAAAGGCAGGCTGGAAGCCGGCAGCAAACTAAGCTCCGTGAGCACCGACAATAGCATCCTCTTCCTGCAGCAGCAGGATGGCAGCTGGCTGACCGACAGCAGCCGAACCAACCAGTTCCTCTACGAAGAGCACATCATGGCCGGATACCTGAACGCCAGCCGGCAGTTAGGTGGTTTTCATCTGCAGCTCGGCCTGCGGGCGGAATACACCCAGTCGGACGGCCTGTCCGTAACGCTGAACGAACGAACCAAACGGGATTACCTAGACTTCTTCCCCAGCGCCAGCCTCTCCCACCAGCTGGGAGACCACCACAGCCTGAGCTACTCCTACAGCCGCCGCATCGACCGGCCCAACTATCAGGACCTCAACCCCTTCATCTACTTCCTCGACCAGTATACCTTCCTGAAGGGCAACCCGCTGCTTAGGCCGCAATATTCCAACAGCTACAACCTCAACTACGGCTTCAAACAGCGCTATTTCCTAACCCTGAGCTACACCCGCACCAATCAGGTCATGGCGCAGGTGCTGGAGCAGGACGCCGCCGAACTGGCCACCTTTCAGGTCACGAGAAACCTGGACCGCTTCGACAACTACAGCTTAAACTTCTCCGCCCCGGTAGTACTTGCCGAATGGTGGACGGCCCGCTTCAACCTCTCGGCCTTCTACAACCAGTTTGAGTCCGTACTCACAGATGAGGTGATCGACAACGAGCAGTTTACCTACAGCTTCTACACCAGCCAGAACTTTACCCTCCCCGAGGGTTTCAAAGCAGAACTCAGCGGCCACTACCAGTCCAGAATGGCCTACAGCTTCTTTGACATCAAACCTCAGTACGCCGTGGATTTCGGCCTCTCCAAATCCTTCCTCGATGGCAGAGCAGATGTCAACCTCAGCGTCAATGACATCTTCAACATCCGCGAGAACAATGTAGACATCGTACAGGGCGACATCAATGTACAGGTGAAGAACAAGTGGGAGAGCCAGCGTGTAATGCTGAAATTCAACTACCGCTTCGGCAATGCGGAAGTGAAACCCGCGCGCCGGCGTTCTACAGCTACGGAGGAAGAGCAGAATAGGGTGAAGGGGAATTAGGAAAGATAAAACCGCAAAAGGTAAAAAAAGAAAAGGAAAAAGGGGCAGGAAAAGGACTGCTGCATGGGAATTTACCGCGAAGACGCGAAGGGCGCGAAGGAAAGGATCTGTGACGCTTGGCGCCTTTCGCCCTTTCCGTGAAAAAAACGGCTCGTTGCGAATTATTTTTTCCCCTTCGGGGTTTTCTTTTTTACGCAAAGTCTCTTACCTTTGCACTCGCTTTTGACATACGGAGGAGTGGCAGAGTGGTTTAATGCACCGGTCTTGAAAACCGGCGTACCGAGAGGTACCGGGGGTTCGAATCCCT
>CAYVVK010000605.1:0-1748 GCA_964454855.1 uncultured Phaeodactylibacter sp.
TCCGTGCCGGTCAACGACCGCCTGGACTTCCTGGCGCAGATGGCCCTGGATGAACAGGCCATCATCGAAGCGGAGAATCAGGTGGCCATTGGATACCTCAACCTCAAGCAACTGATGGAGCTCGACCCCGGCACCGAGATCAGGATCTTCCGCCCGGCTAGCATCAGCATCCCCGGCGATGCCGACCCGCGCGCCCTGCAACTGGAGGAAGTCTACAATGCCGCCCTGCAATCCCAGCCTCAGGTCAGAGCCGCCGACCTGCGCCTGGAAAGCGCCGAAATAGAGGAGAGCATCGCAGGCGCCGGCATGCTGCCCACCCTGACCCTCTTCGGTAGTATGAACACCAACTACTCCAGCGCCGCCCGGGATTTCAACAACGCCAATTTTGAAAATGCCAAGCTTGTGCCTGAGCCTGAAGGCCAGGCTGAGCCGGTAATCATTGGCGGCCAGGAAACCATCCTTCGTGAATTTGAACTGGAGGGCGTGGTCATCCCCCGAAAGCCCTATACCAACCAGATCAACGAGAACTTCGGCCAGACCGTCGGCCTCAGCCTCAGCGTGCCCATCTATAGCAACCACCGCAACCGCATTGCCCAGGAAAGGGCACGCCTGGGCGTGCTCAGCACGCAGGTGGCCAACCGGCAGCTGCGCCAGCAACTGAAAACTGACGTACAGCGGTCTATTGCCGACGCCCGCGCCGCCCGGGAAAGCCTCCGCGCCGCCGAAAGGAGTGTGGAAGCTGCCCAGGCCGCCTTCGACAATGCCGAGAAACGCTTCCAGCTGGGCGTGATCAACACTCTGGAATACACTACCGCCCGCAATAACCTCGACCGGGCGCAGATAGACCTCATACGGGCCAAATACCAGTACCTGTTCAACCTGAAAACGGTGGACTTCTACCTGGGCAGGCCCATTACACTGGAATAAGATTTCGCCCGCCCAGCGGGGCCAACTTTAAACAAGCTCTTCGAAAAGCTCTCATAACTTATGACACAAAAAAAGCGTAACAGAAACACCCTGATCTTCATCCTTGCCGGCCTCATCATTGTGCTGGTCGCCGTGCTCATCTGGCGCAACCAGCGAAAGCCGAAAGGAGAAAAGGTAGCTACCGAAAAGGTGGAAACCCGCACCATTGTGGAGGAGGTTTCCGCCAGCGGCAAGGTCTTCCCGCAGACGGAAGTGAAGATCAGCTCGGATGTCTCCGGGGAAATTGTAGAACTCCTGGTGGAAGAGGGAGACTCTGTGGTCTCCGGCCAACTCCTGGCCCGCATCGACCCCGACGCCTACAAATCGCAGGTAGAACGCGGCGTGGCGGGCGTCAACAGCGCCAAGGCCCAGCTGGCCAATACCCGTTCCCAGATCGAACAGTTCAAGGCCCAGAAAAAACAGATCGAAGCCCAGCTGATCAACGCCCGGGAGATCCACGAGCGCAACGAGAAACTGTACGAAGAAGGCGTCATTTCCGAAGCCGACTTCCAGCAGTCGCTCTCCAACCTGCGCGGGCTGGAGGCCAACCTGGCGGCTGCCGAGGCCAACATTCAGGCTGCCCAGGAAAGCGCCCGCGCCGCCAGGTACAGCGTAGAAAGCTCGGAAGCGACCTTAAAAGAACTGCGCACCAGCCTGCGCCGCACGGACATCTTCGCCCCTATGAGCGGCATCATCTCCCAGCTTAATGTGGAGGAGGGTGAGCGCGTGGTGGGCACCATCCAGATGGCGGGCACCGAGATGATGCGCATCGCCAACCTCAA
>CAYVVK010000605.1:1758-2427 GCA_964454855.1 uncultured Phaeodactylibacter sp.
CATGGAGGTGCGCGTGGAAGTCAGCGAGAACGACATCCCCCGCGTATCTGTAGGCGATGAGGTGGCCATTGAGGTGGACGCCTATCTCGACCGCACTTTCCGCGGAAGGGTCACGCAGATCGCCAATTCCTCCACCTCCGCCGGCGCTACCGTTTCGCTGACCAGCGACCAGGTGACCAATTTTGAAGTGCGCATCAACATCGAACCGGAGTCCTACCAGGACCTCATCACCCCCAGCAAACCCTATCCCTTCCGCCCCGGCATGTCGGCCTCGGTAGATATCAAGACGGAAGTGGTCAAGGATGCCCTGTCGGTGCCTATTCAGGCGGTGACCACCCGCGAAAAGGACGGGAAGAAGAAGGCAGCATCCCAAACGGAAGAAGATGCTGGGCTGACCATCGCCGAAGAGGAGAAAGGCCTCATTGAAGTGGTCTTCGTGGTAGAGGCCGACACTGTACGCATGGCGGAGGTGAAGGCCGGCATTCAGGACAATACCTATATTCGCATTCTCTCCGGCCTGGAAGCAGGTGAAGAAGTCGTCATCGCCCCCTATGCCGCCGTGGCCCGTAAGCTGGAGCCGGGAGATGAGGTGAATGTGGTGGATGAGGATGAGTTGTATAAGAAAGACTGATGGGAAGGCGGAAGGCGGAAGGCGGAAGGCGGAAGGTG
>CAYVVK010000605.1:2437-4249 GCA_964454855.1 uncultured Phaeodactylibacter sp.
AGATTTTGTAAAGGAAGCGTTAAATATAAACCGGTATGGCCATCGAAGGCCGAGCACTGATCATTTTCATCAAGAACCCGGAAAAGGGGAAAGTAAAGACCCGCCTGGCACAGGGCGTGGGAGAAGATAAGGCGCTGCGCATCTACAAGGCCCTGCTGGCCCATACGCGGCGGGTGGCGCTGGCGGTAGACGCGCAGCGCCTGCTCTTTTATGCCTTCCGGATCGATAAGATGGACGAATGGCCCGAACCGGCCTTCCAAAAACGGCTCCAGCAGGGGGAGAGCCTGGGTGAGCGCATGCACCATTCCTTTACCGTGGCGTTGCGGCAGGCTGAGAAAGCAGTTATCGTCGGCAGCGATATCGCGCAACTAAGCACACAGATCATCAAAGCAGCCTTTCGGCAACTGGGCACGCACGACTACGTCATCGGCCCGGCCAAGGACGGCGGCTACTACCTGCTGGGCATGAAAGCCCCCAGCCCGGAGCTGTTCGAGGGCATCGCCTGGAGCACAGAGGCCGTCTTTGCAGAGACCGTGGCCAAAATAGAAGAACAGGGCAAAACCTACGCCCTGGCCCCTACCCTTTCGGATATCGATTATGCGGAGGATTGGGAGAAGTATGGTTGGGAGATAGATTAAGTGGGAAATTGGAAGGCGGAAATCGGAAGCCTTAAGCGTGGAAGGTACGCTGTGTCCCGTCCTGACACTGTCCTGAAGTGACGGATCATCCTTCCCCGGGAACAGGATACCCATCCAAAGCCTTCCCAATGCGGCAGAACGTAACCCCCAAACTCTATGCACCATAGATGATCCGCCGCTTCCCCAACCTACGCTTTGGTGGTTTTCTTTTCTAGTTTGACCCTGCCCCGTTCCCGCTCATAGTTAAAGATCAAGGGTGTGACTTCCTGCCAGTAGCCTTCCAGGCTGGGGTCCCAGATGCTGCGCTTGTAGATGAACTGGTATTTACGGCTGAAGTGGCTGCGGGGAACTCCCTCTTCTACTGCTTTTTCCTGGGCTTCCGTCAACTTGGGATCTACTTCCCGCAGGTAGATGGAGTTGTCGTTGTACAAAGTCCCGCTGAGGTTCATCTGCAGGATGCTGTCTTTGCGAATATGGATGTACGATCTTCCTTTGATGTTTTTTCCGTCCACCTCCAGGTACAGCTGGAAGCGGTGGCCTTCCTCGGTATGGATACCCCCCTTCGGTGAGAAGGCCTTCCCAGAGCCCGGCCAGGCCTTTTTGGGCATGGGTGGTGAGTAATAAGAGCATCATAGGGAAGAAGAGTACAGCACGTTTCATGTTGTCGGGTTAGTTTTTCCGGTTTCTTCGAAGATACACAAAAGGGGGAGATTTTCATCTATTAATGGATGAAGGGGGAGGATGGATTTAGAAGACTGGCCATGAAAGTCAGGATTACTAAACCGGCTCAGCGCCGGCTCCGGCAGATCGACGATTACTACCGTAAAAAAAGCAACCGCTCACACATTATCAGGCTAAGGAAGGACATCAGAAAAAAGGCTAAATTACTGAGCCAGAACCCCGAAATGGGACAAGAGGAAGAATATCTCTAGGAACTGGGGCAAGGGCACCGCTACATCATTGTAGCCAAGCTATACAAACTGATCTACCTGATCGCTAAACCGTTCATCTTCATTACCGATATCTTTGATACTCGCCAGAACCCGGATGATATGCGTCCCTGATCCCCCACCCGCGAAGCCGTCCCACGCGCAGTAAAGCGGCGTTCCCCGACCTCCGGTACGGGGCAGGCAGCCGCGACTGCCTGCCTTCGGCGCAGCCGGCCAGGAGTACC
>CAYVVK010000606.1:0-4243 GCA_964454855.1 uncultured Phaeodactylibacter sp.
CGGCACCCGCCTGAAGTGGCCGGATGACAACTTCGTGTCCAGCACTGCGATCAATATCCAGCAGCTTTCGCTGAACAACTGGGTGCAGAACCTCTTCCGCTCCGCCGATGGCGAGATCGTCGACTCCGGGGAGTTCAACAACTTCAGCATCCGGCAGACCATCGCCCGCTCTACGATCAACGACCCGATCTTCCCGAAGGAAGGCTCCCGGGTGTCTCTGTCCGTGCAGTTTACGCCCCCCTACTCGCTTTTCGATAAGGAGACCGATTATGGCGCACTGCCATCCAGCGAACGCTTCAAATTCCTGGAATACCACAAGTGGCGCTTCGACGCCGAATGGTATACGCCCATCGTCGGCGACCTCATCCTGAAAGCACAGGCCAAGATCGGCATGCTGGGCTTCTACAATTCCGAGATCGGCCCGGCGCCCTTCGAGCGATTCCAGCTCGGCGGCGACGGCATCAATAACCAGCAGTTTGGCTTTGCCGGGGTAGACATCATCTCGCTGCGCGGCTATGAGATCAACGAACTCGAGGCCAACCGCGACCCGACCGGAGGTAACTCTCCTACCCCGCTCTTCGATAAATTTACCGTCGAATTGCGCTATCCACTCTCGCTTAACCCCAGCTCCACCATTTACGTGCTGGCCTTCGCCCAGGGGGGTAATGCCTGGCGGGAGTTCCGAGACTTCAATCCCTTTGACATAAAACGCTCCGTGGGCATGGGCCTCCGGGTTTTCCTGCCCATGTTCGGGGTGCTTGGCTTCGACTACGGCATCGGCTTCGACAAGCCGGGCACCGACCGCTCGCTGCAGGCGCTGGGAGACTTCAACATCGTACTCGGTTTCGAACCCGAATAGGTTAGTTTGCCAGGTTGTGGATTATCCCCGGAGCATAGCCTTACGGTACACTCTTCGTTTGAGGGGTAAGCCGGAGGCAGGTTTTCCGCTCCCCGAGAAGGATAATCCACAACTTCATACAGCCGCGCCAATTTAGAAGTACGGTAGGCTTAATACTCAATCGGGGAATTCTCTCCCTATCAGCCAACCTTTTCCTCACTCATCTGCTCTTTCTACCACCTGCCATCGCCGCCGTATAAGCCAGGGATTATCCCTTCTACTCTATAAGCAGAGCGCCCATGCAGGGCATCAGGCCCGGGCCATGAGCTCCAGGCCCGGGGATAACCCCTGGCTTCCCCAATCAATCCAAGAATTCGCTTTTTAAACCAAGTGCCTAAGGGGCTTCGCTGCGGCGGGGCCCTTTTTGCTATGGAGAATGGCACCATTCTCTACAGCAAAAAAATGTACAGAAAGCAAAATGTAGAAGGCAAAAGGGCCCGGGTGAGTGGATGGCCAGAAGTGGCCTGACAATAAATTCTGGCAGAGCCTTTGCCAAACGGCAAAATGCCAACGGCATCAATAAAAGTAGGTCTGCAGCCAGCCCCAGAACTCATAGCGGTTGCGGAACATCCACACCAGCAGGCCGATGGAGAGGAAGATCAGTATGATACGCGTATTTCTTACGGTATGTTGAAATTTTTCGCGGCGGCTTTTGTAGCCCCGCTTTCTGCTTTGATATCCCATTTTGGTGGATTCGTGATTCGTGATTCGTGATTCGTTGATCAAGGCTATCGATTTTTTCTGGCCAATAAACCTAATCAACTAATATTCACTATGCCGTTCCCAGTAATTCTGTTCTTCTATTTCTTCCAGCAGGGTCAGGTAGTTGATGTAGCGCAATTCGCTCAGTTCCTCGGCTTCCACGGCTTTCTTGACGGCACAGCCCGGTTCGTTTCGGTGCAGGCAGTTTCCCCCGAACTTGCAGTCTTCGGAGTATTTGAAGAACTCGCGGAAGTTATGCGCCACATCCATGGGTTCCAGGTGATTGAAGGATAAGGACTTGATGCCCGGCGTATCGATGATGGAGCCTCCAAAATCGAGCGGGTGCATTTCGGCGAAGGTCGTGGTATGCTGGCCTTTACCGGAATAGTCACTTAATTCCTGGGTTCGCAGCTCAAGGCTGGGCTGAATGGCATTGGCCAGGGTTGACTTGCCCACACCAGACTGGCCGGCGACCAGCGTGATCTTATCTTTGAGTGCGGCCCGCAATTCCTCCACCCCGCTGCCATCTGCGGCGGAGACCAGAAAGACCTTATAACCGATATGCTCATAGATCTCTTCCAGGTACTGGTAAATGGCCAACTCTTCCTCTTCATACAGGTCGGCCTTGTTGAAAACGAGGAGTGCCGGGATCTCATAGGGCTCCGTCATCAGCAGGAAGCGGTCGATGAAGCCTTGCTTGAGATTGGGCTGTATGATGGTCACAATGACCATGGCCTGGTCGACATTGCTGGCCAGCAGGTGCAGGTCATGCTTGCGGCGTGGAGACTGCCGGATCACGTAATTGCGCCGGGGCAGGATGTTGGTGATGGTAGCCGTAGCATCTTTTTCATCGATGAGCACTTCCACATCGTCACCCACTGCTACGGGATTGGTCAGGCGCTTGCCGTCGAGCCGGAATTTACCCACTATGCGGCTGTCTATAACCTCACCGTTTTCCAGCAGTACCTGATACCAGCTACCTGTTGATTTTATTACCGTTCCTTTTTTCACTTCTACGTTTTCAATTTCGCTGCAAAACTAAGGCAACACTTACAATTATTCACGCGCTGGGCGCGCCATTACAACTAAAAAAAGAAAGAACAAGTTCTCTAACGGGGATTGAAGGTGTTGGTGGAGCGGCTGTGGATCGCGGCGGCCATTTCAGTAAGCAGGCCAGAGGACCTTTCGAATGCATTCCCCACCACAATGATATCCGCCCCGGCATCCACACTGGCCTGTGCCCGCTCCGGGCTGCGGATGCCTCCCCCCACGATGAGCGGCACGCCAATGGCCTTATTCACTTTCCAGATAATGGCTTCACTTACCGGCTGCTGGGCGCCGCTGCCGGCATCGAGATAAATGGTGCTCAGGCCCAGCATTTCTCCGGCGACGGCCGTAGAAAGGGCAATGTCGGGTTTATCGGCGGGGATGGGCAGGGTGTTGCTCATATAGGAAACGGTGGTAGGCACTCCGCCGTCTATCAGAATGTAGCCGGTGCTGATCACTTCCAGCGAGCTGCGGTACAGATAGGGCGCGCTGATGACATGCTGGCCGATGAGCAGCTCGGCATTGCGGCCGGAGATGAGCGAGAGGAAGAGCAGGGCATTGGCCCGCTCATCGATCTGCAGAGGGCTGCCGGGAAACAGTATGGTGGGTATTTCACAATGTTGCCGGATGAAATCCAGGCAGCGGCCCAATTCGTCTTTTACCATCAGGCTGCCGCCGACAAATAAGAAATCGGCCTGCGCCTCAATACTCAGGCGGACGACGTTCTCCAGGTGATGGGGTTCTGCATTATCCGGGTCGATGAGTACCGCCAGGCATTTGCGCCCGTCCTGCCTGGCCGCTGTCATCTGCTGGTAAATATCACGCTGCCTGCCCATATCGGTATTTTGGTGTGTCGGCAAAGATAAAGATTATTATCAAAGGACAGGAAGAGGGGGCTACAGTACCATATTTTCTTTTATTTTTGGGCTGTTTTATAGTTCCGGCACATGAAGTGCCCTAATTTGCTGAATTGCCGAAGCTATGATGCAAATGTCGGCGAAGTTGAATTATCGGATTTTTACCTGTCGTCAATATAACAATTGCCAATAAAAGCAAACCAGCGTATGAAACGAATATTAGCAGGCCTAATTGCCGCCATGGCCTTTCTCGCCGGCTGTTCTTCGGAGCCCAGCTGCGGGAACACTAAAGACGCCTTTCTGGACAAATACCATGCTCTCATAGACAAGGCCACCGAGGCCAACCTGGCGCTTTCCGATGCGGAGTGGAAGAAATACGACGAGCAGTTCCGGGCATATGTGGAAGAATGCTATGGCCAGTATGAGGCCGAGCTGGCCGGTAAGGAACGGAGAAGGTTCTGGTCCCGGGCCATTAAGTACTATGTTCAGCGTTACGGCGACGGCATTTTGCATTCGGCAGGGCAAGTGACGGATAAAACCGGACAACGCATCAGCGAGGAAGTCAAAAAATTCTGGAAAAACCCGCTTAAGGCTTATCAGAAAAACGATAATGATTCTTCTACCAAAGCCGAAAAGCGTCCTGAGCTCATTATCAGGAAAAAGGGTGAAGGGCTGGAAGAAGAGTAGTGCTTTGAGAGTTAATTAATTGACAGGTAGTTGGTGTTATAATAGATTGATA
>CAYVVK010000607.1:0-4242 GCA_964454855.1 uncultured Phaeodactylibacter sp.
CTCAAAGTCAATGACTGGGCCAAGGCCGACAACTTCCGCAAAACCGAATATCCCGTACGCTCCGATGAGGAAGTAAAAGAATCTGTAAAAAATGCGTTCCTGTACGACCCAAGAGTCTTTTCCTTCAACCCTGATGTCACCGTGAATAATGGCGTAGTAACGCTCAGCGGCAAAGTAGACAACCTGAAGGCCAGGCGCGCCGCCGAGGCGGACGCCCGCAACGTCGTTGGCGTATTTAATGTGAGAAACAATATCAAGGTACGCCCCGACATGGTACCGGAAAACCCTCAACTCGAAGATGACGTAGAAGACGCGCTATTCCGCGACCCCTATGTAGAGCGCTTCGACCTCAGCGTTTCCGCCAACAACGGCGTGGTTTACCTCAATGGCACAGTTGACAACTACTATGAAAAATTTCGCGCCGAAGACGTGGCTGCCCGCACCTACGGTGTGCTGAATGTGGTGAACAACATCGATGTTTCCGCTACTGCCAATTACAATTACTACTATCCCTACGGTTGGAATTCCTATTACCCGACCCCCTACACCACTCCCGAAAACTACTACACCTACAGCCTGAGCGATGAACAGATCGAGAACAACATCGAGGACGAGTTGTGGTGGTCGCCCTTCGTCACCGAAGACCAGGTGAATGTAGAAGTGGCCAACAGCGTCGCCACGCTTACCGGTACGGTAGATTCCTGGCGCGAGAAGGAAATGGCGGCAGAAAATGCCTATGAAGGTGGCGCGTACAGCGTGCTCAATAAACTGAAAGTTGAAGGTAACGGACAAAACCGATAAACCAATTGAATAGTCAGCCGCTGAACTATTTCCCCAACCATCTGTAAACCGGGATCTTCCCGGACACAGAGCGGGCTTGAAAGCCTTCCTTCGAGCCCGCTTTTTTTATTGCACCTTCCCCAGTACGGAAAATTCCGTACGCCGGTTTTCCTGATGCTGTTCTTCCGTGCAGGGTATGCCGTCGCGGCAGTCGTTCACCAGACGGGTTTCCCCGTAGCCGGTGGCCAGCAGGCGCTCCCGCTCAATGCCCTGCCCCAGCAGAAAGCGGACCACTGCATCGGCACGGCGCTGCGACAGGCGCATGTTGGACTGTTCGTCGCCCTGAGAATCCGTGTGGGACCTGATCTCTACTATGATATCCGGGTTTTCCTGCATCAGCCGCAGGAGTTTATTCAATTCGGGCACCGACCCTTTTTGCACACTGGACCGCCCGACATCATAGTACAGGTTCACCCGAAAAGCGAAGCTCTCCTCCCCTTCGGCCGGGCCGGCACTGATGCCGAATTCATTCTCGTCTGCATCCATTTTTACCGGGATCCGCTCGCCTTCACCCTCGCTTTCTGCATCCCGGGTATAGGGAGTCAGCTGTATGGTAAAAGGAGTAAGGGCCTCTTCCCGGCCTGCACAGAACAGCCCATCCATATACTTCACGAAGAAATTATCCCGCTCGGCCCGTAATTTGAAACAGCAGCCTTCAGGTATAGAAAACGTAAAACGCCCTTCTTCATCGGTAAGTACCGGTGTCGGCGCCGTACAATCACTTCCCGATAGCATAATGGTGGCGCCCCGCACGGGAAGGCCGGTAAGTTTATTAATGGCCACCCCCTGCAGCGTAGCAGAAGGTTCCGGCTCAGCTTCAGTTTCGAGGCTCAGGCTTGCTTCGGGCGCTTCTTCCGGACGCAATGCCAGGGCAATGAAAAGGGTGTCTTCAGGCATCGGGCCGTCCTTGCGGCAGGCATCCACTGAAAAAGGCTGGAAGCCGGCGGCATTTCCCGTAATGGTACAGCATTCCCGGAGCTGTAAGAACAGCTGCCCCTGCTGGCCGGTAGTCAGGGTATCGGCGGAACAGGAATGCCAGGCTTTCGCATCGGGGATCGGCAGCCCGGTATTCAGGTCAACCACCTCCACTTTGACGGTGAAGCCCGGGTTCTTCAGTTCAAAAAAGTAAATGTCATCACGGCCTGCTCCACCGGAACGGTTGGAAGTGAAGTAGCCTTCCTTTTCTGTTTCGTTAAAAATGATCCCGAAGTCATCGGCCAGGGTATTGAAGGGAAAGCCCAGGTTTTCGGGTTGTGCCCAAAGCCCGTCTGCCCCCTCGCGAGCGCGGTAGATATCCTGGCCGCCCATACCGAAATGGCCGTCGGAGGAGAAGTACAGGTTTCCCGAAGCGGTGATGTGCGGGAAGACCTCATCCTTAGGGGTGTTTATGGTGGGCCCCAGATTGAGGGGTGGGCCCCATTGTTTGTTTTCCAGAAAGGCCATGTACAGGTCCTTGCCTCCGTATCCTCCGGGCATGTCGGAGGAAAAGTACAGGCGTTTTCCATCCCCGCTGAGGGAAGGATGGGCCACAGAGTACTCGTCACTGCTAAAGGGCAGCGGGTGCAGTTCACTCCAGTTGCCCTGTGGCAGGCGCCGGGCGGTGGCGATCTCCAGGCGGTGGATACCCTCCGGCCCGGGCTTAACCCGGGTTTCCCGGGTACGAGTGAAGAAGATCTCGGTAAGATCCTTGTTGAAAACAGCTACCCCTTCGTGAAACTTGGAATTCAGGACTCCGGAGAAAGGCTCCGGGGAAGAATAGGCCCATTCTCCGCCTGCCCACTCCCTGCCTACCCGGTGCAGGCCCAGGAAAGGAGGCGAATCATCGGATTCCGGCTGCCGATAGGAAGAAAAGACGAGGCTGTCCTTATAGTAGGCGGGGCCCAGTTCGGGGGCCGGCGAATTGAAGGAAGGAAGCTGCAACTCCAGTTTGTCCTCGTTCTTATGCTTCAGCTGTTCCATAAAGCCACAGGCATCGAGCAGATAGGGTTTGCGCAGGTCGTAGGGTTCATATTTGAGGTATTCCCGAAACCAGCGTTCGGCCGACTTGCAATCCTCATTGCGCAGCAGCATCAGGCCGTAGTAGAACTTGTGCAAAGGCTGGCTCTCCGGCAGGTTCACCACCTGCGCGTACCACAGAGCCGCCGAGGGATAATTGCCGATATGGCGGTAGGCCTCGGCAATTCGAATCTTGGCTTCCGGGACGTCTTCTTTCTGGAGAATCTCTTCGTACAGGTTTATGGCCTCCCGGAAATCTCCTTTTTCAAAGTACTGGCCTGCCTTTTTCAACCTGGGGCTCTGGGCGTTCATGCTGCAAAACATCAGCAGGAGCAATGCCGACAGCAGCCACATCCGTTTTCTCATAGTCGCTAGATTATTCTCTCTAAAGTTACGATTGCCCATGGTTTTTGTCAACTGGGGTTTAGTTTATTACCCTTAATACGTAATTTTGCTACTGGAAGTTACACTTTCAGGCCAAGCCGGTATACAAAAACAAACATGAAGATCACCGCCCTCTATACTTACCCCATCAAATCCCTGGCCGGCATCAGCCTTCCGGCCATTCAGGTGGAACAACGAGGCCTGGCCTACGACCGCCGCTGGATGCTGGTGGATCGCGACGGGCTCTTCATCAGCCAGCGGGAACTGCCTCAAATGGCATTGTTGCTGCCTGAGTTTGCCGGCCCCAAACTCATTATCCGCCATCGCCACCTGGCCCTGGAGCCGCTGGCCGTTCCCGTGAACCCGCTGGCCAGGGCGCCGGAAGTAAAAGTGCAGGTATGGGAAGATACCTGCCGCGCCCTGGCCGTGAGCCCGGAGGCCGACGCCTGGTTCAGCGAGGTATTGAAAACCAACTGCCGGCTGGTGTATTTACCCGATGATAGCATTCGCCCGCTCGACCCTAAATACGGCCAACCTGGCGAGCACACCGGCTTCTCTGACAGCTGCCCCCTGCTCGTCATCGGAGAAGCTTCGCTGCAGGGCCTCAACCGGCGCCTGGAAATGCCCGTTCCCATGAACCGCTTCCGCCCAAATATCGTTTTTTCCGGGGGGCAGGCCTACGAAGAGGAGGCCTGGGAAACCTTCCACATCGGCGAATTCGCCTTTCGCGGCATCCGCCCCTGCGCCCGCTGCCAGGTCACCACCATAGACCAGGAATCCGGCAAGTTTGGAAAAGAACCCCTGCGCACCCTGGCCAGCTACCGCAGGGAAGGCCATAAGGTGCTGTTCGGCCTGCACGCCAGCTGGCTGCCGGAAGGAAAGGAGAAAGCCCACCTGCAAATAGGAGATGAGATCATTGTCGAGAAGTCGAAACACATGGATGCCTCCTGAAAACTGCAAACTGCCCACTGCAAACTGCCCACTACAAACTGCCCACTACAAACTGCCCACTACAAACTGCCC
>CAYVVK010000608.1:0-3137 GCA_964454855.1 uncultured Phaeodactylibacter sp.
GTGGCCACAGCCCTGGTGCTGGGTACCGGGCCGGTGCTGATTGCCGCCGCCGGGCGCTCTACCTGGGCGCCGCGCTGGTTGCAGATCTGGAGCTACCTTGCCCTCTTTACGGGTTTTCTGACCACTTTGGCCCAGTTTACCGGAGGGCTGACTACCTACGGTTTTATCATTATCCCCGTCGGCATGGGATGGATGCTGGCCGCTTCTGTCGTGTTGTTCCGGCGGCTGCGAAGCCGACAGGAGGCGCGGGAAAGCCCCTCCTTACCTACTGAAATGGCCTAAGTGCCGAATGAAACAGAATGCCCAAACGTTCGCCAGCGCACACCGGCTGTGCGCTGGCGAACGTTTTCCAGCTCCTTTTCAGCCCCATTAGCACATTAAGCCCTTGGCATGCGTTTTGCACTATAGTAAGAAACGTTTAACTGCCAGACATGCTCATCCGGAAAATCACCCTGACCCTGTTTTTTATTCTCCCAACTTTTTTCTCTTTCAGCCAGGAGCACCTCTTCGAACGCGAGGACTACCTTTGGAGTGGTACCTGCCCACAGCCGACAGCATAAACCTGTATGTGGAAGAATACGGCCAGGGAGACACCGTCATCGTGCTGCACGGCGGCTGGGGCGCGGAACATTCCTACCTGCAATACCCGCTGGCGGAACATACCGAAGCATACCATTTCGTGTTCTACGACCAGCGGGGCTCCCTGCGCTCTCCCTGCGCCGACAGCCTTGTCTCCATCGACAAGCACATCGAAGACCTGGAACTGCTGCGCAAAACGCTGGGCCTGGAGAAGGCAAAGCTGCTCGGCCACTCCATGGGCAGCTGGCTGGCCAGCGCCTACCTGAGCCGGCATCCGGAGCGGGTGGAAAAGCTGGTGTTGCTCTCTCTGCCCTACCCTAAGAGTTCCTACACTGAGGAAGAGGAAAAGATCAAAGCAGAGCAAAACAAGGGCATCAAGCAGTTTTTTGAAAGAGAAGAAGAGAAACAAAAAGTGCTGGAAAAGCTTGGCCTTGCCGAAGGGCCGCTTTCTCCCCCCGAGCGCACCATCCGCTGGCGGATCAACTTTGCCGCCACCAACATCCACCACATCGAGCGCTGGAAACAGATGCGGGGCGGGCAGGTGTTCTACAGCCAGGCGGCCGGCAGCGCCGCAGGGCGCAGCTTCCCGGAGTCCTGGGATTTTCTGCCCATCTACCGGCGGTCGGGAGTGCCCATAGTTATCATCGTAGGCACCCACGATTTTGTGGATTTTGGGGGCCAGCTGTACGCCGGTTGGTTTGAGCCTATCGAAAATGTGAGCTACCATTTACTTGAAAAGGCCGGGCATAATTTGTGGATCGATGCGCCGGAGGAGTTTGGGGCGTTGATCAGAGAGGGGCTTTAGGCTACAAAGGCCCACGAAAGGATGTTGTCAGGCCACTAAGTAAATTTGTGTGATGTTCCCTGCGCTCGCCTCCCGGCCTCCTGAAGGAGGTGGGCTACCCGTCTAAAGTTGGACGCTTTTGAATGCCAGGCGGTTGTGAGAGCCCATGATCTTTCCGACTTCTCGAAGCGTAGCGAAGAGCCGCCCAATACGGGCCCGTCTGGGTATGGCCGCTTTCCGACTTCCGACTTTGTCCAGCCTTAGAAGGCTGGCCAGGAGGTGCAACCACCCACTGTAAATCAGTTCATTAGAAGCGGGTAGGTTTCCCCTTTAGGGGATTTAAGGGGCGAGCGGGGGCAGAACTTAACAGCCCTGCCCGCCAGCGGGGGAAACCAAGCTAACATACCGCACTAAAAGGTGCTGTTTTATTACGGTGTCCTTCTCTAAATTTACAGTGCCTGTAAGAGCGGTCTCCCCCGCTGGCGGGGGATTAAGGGGGTGGACTTTTCCCCGCCACTACCCCTCCGTCAAATGCCGAATATCATTAAAATCCTTGGCCCTACCGGAGGCCTTTTTCGCTTTAAGTAAATCTTCCAGGCCAATCACCTTTACCGACAGCCCCTCATCCAGTTGTATAGAAGTGGCCTTGGGAAAAGCTTCATCAAAGGAAAGCCCTTTGACTTTTGTCATGATATCGATGCTGACAGGAGAAGCACCAAAAGTAAACACATCAAATTTGGAGGTATCCAGGAAGTTCTCTTCTGTCATTTCAAAAACGGGCATTCTAAAATCCTGAAAGGCTTTTATAAGCTTTTGATAATTCTCTTTGGACGGCTTTACCCAAATATCCATATCGCCGGTGGTGCGGGCATACCCATGAAGAATTACAGCGTAACCCCCCACTAACAGGTAATCTACTTCGTGCTGGTTTAGTGCCTGAATGAATTCCAGAAAATCCTGATAGAAAGCCTCATTTCTCATGCGTCTTTTTGCTTTGAACAACTGCTTATTCATTCGGGGAGGATCTGAAGGAGGATAATTCCAGGCGATGGCGTTCAGGCGCAACGCCGCCCGCAGCCGCTCCTTAGGCGGCTTGCTCCGCCAGTAGGCCAGCTGTTTGTCCGCTTCCTCCGCCGTCTGCCGTTTAAATGCCGTCCTGTCTAATTTATAGTCCACTTGATTTTCAACTTTATCTGCCGTACCTTTGTAAAATACAGAAAACAGAAGCATGCATCAAGCATACCGCCACATAATTATTAGCATCATTATTCCCAACAGCCGTCTGCTGGGCTGAGGTGCTGATAAGTATAGGCCGCAAAAAAGCTCTGGCAGACTAGGTTTGCCAGAGCTTTTTTGTTTAGATGCGGCGCACTGAGTATTTTTGCAAATCTTTTTAAGCGGCCTCACGGCCGCACCCATTAACGAAGCAAGAACGATGTACAAAGAATACAAGAGCTTTGACCTTCCAAAAATAGACCGCGAGATCCTCGCCTTCTGGGAAGCCCACGACATATTCCACAAAAGCATAGCGCAACGCCCCAAGGACAACCAGTTCGTTTTCTTTGAAGGGCCGCCCTCCGCCAACGGCAAGCCGGGCATCCACCACGTGATGGCGCGCACCGTGAAGGACCTCTTCTGCCGCTACCACAGCATGAAGGGCCAGCGCGTGGAGCGCAAAGGCGGCTGGGACACCCACGGCCTACCCATAGAACTCAATGTGGAAAAAGAACTAGGCATCACCAAGGAAGACATCGGCACCACCATCTCCGTGGAG
>CAYVVK010000608.1:3147-4230 GCA_964454855.1 uncultured Phaeodactylibacter sp.
GTACAACCGCCGCTGCCGCGAAACCGTGATGCGCTATAAGGACATGTGGGACGACATCACCCGCAAGATGGGCTACTGGGTGGACCTCAACGAGCCCTACATCACCTTCGAGAACGAATACATAGAGACCATCTGGTGGCTGCTCAAACAGCTGTACGATAAGAAAATGCTGTACAAGGGCTTCACCATTCAGCCCTACTCCCCGGCCGCCGGCACCGGCCTGAGCAGCCACGAGCTGAACCTGCCCGGCGCTTATCAGGACATCACCGACACCTCGGCCATCGCCCAGTTTAAAATAAAAGGCAAAGACAAGGAATACTTCCTGGCCTGGACGACCACGCCCTGGACGCTGCCTTCCAATACCGCCCTGGCCGTGGGCAAGCACATCACTTACGTAAAGGTGCGCGGCTACAACCGCTATACCGGAGAACCCTCCGTGGTGATCCTGGCCAAGGACCGCCTGAGCACCTACTTCACCGAAGCCAACCCGGCCCTGAAACCGGAGGACGTCAAGGCCGGCAACCAGCCCATCCCCTACATCGAGATCGCCGAGGAGCTGAAAGGCGCGGAGCTGGCAGGCATGGAATACGAACAGCTGATGCCCTACGTACAGCCCGAAAAGCCCGCCTTCCGCGTGCTGCTGGGTGACTTCGTAAGCACGGAAGACGGTACCGGCATCGTACACATCGCGCCCACCTTCGGCGCGGATGACTTTAAGGTAGCCCTGGAGAATGACATCCCCCCGCTGACCGTGAAGGACGAGAACGGCAACGACATGCCCCTGGTGGACAAGCAGGGCCGCTTTGTGGAGCAGGTCACCGACTTCGCCGGGCGCTACGTCAAAGACTACGGCCAGGAGGAAGAACGGCCGGTAGATGTAGACATCGTCATCAAGCTCAAGGAAGAAGACAAGCTCTTCCTGTCCGAAAAATACGTCCACTCCTATCCCCACTGCTGGCGCACCGACAAGCCGGTGCTCTACTACCCGCTCGACAGCTGGTTCATCCGCGCCACTGCCGCCAAGGAGCGCATGTACGAGCTGAACCAAACCATCAACTGGAAGCCCAAATCTACCGGCGAAGG
>CAYVVK010000609.1:0-4229 GCA_964454855.1 uncultured Phaeodactylibacter sp.
AGGTTGAAGGGCAGCCACTCTGTGCTGTGGGTATATTTGTTGATCTCCAGCAGGCCCACCGAGGTGCCGCCCCAGATGATGGAGTCGTTAAACCGGTGCTGCTCCAGGCTCAGGATATTGTGGATATTCTTGGGCTCGGGGAAGAATCGCGCCACTTCACTTTGGTCGCCGGCATACATTCGGAAGCCATCGTTTTCCCGTACGTAGCGCGCCAGGCCCCAGTAGCGGGTGCCTGCCCATAGTGCTCCGGCCCGGTCGAGCAGAAGGGAGTGTACCTGCTGCCAGCCTTCCCTACTCAGGCTGTCGGCCTTTCCTTTTTCCGAGAACTGGTAATTGGTGAACTGTTCGGTGCGAAGGTCCAGCCGGGCGAGGCCCATGTGGGTGCCGACCCAAATGGCGTGGGTGTCTACAGCAATACAGGACGTGCGGTTGTCGATGATGGAGTGTGGGTTCTCGGAGTCGTATTGGTAAACTTCGAACTGGGCTCCGTCGAAGCGGCACAGGCCGTCGGAAGTACCTATCCATACGAAGCCGTCCAATCCTTTTTCGATAAAGCGGATGTTGTTGCCGGGCAAACCTTCCTTCACCGTGAACTGGGCCGCCTTCCCGAATTTGTACTGGGCGTCGGCGTTCACCAGCGCGGTGAACCACACCAGAAGGAAAAAGGCCGGCTTGGCGAAGGAATAAAGCATGGCAATAACCGTATTTATAGCTTATCAATTTACGCATTTTTACAAATGGCGGAAAGCCTTTCTGATGGTGTGGCCACTTTGACTGAGTGGACAGACGGTTTGGACTAGGCAAAATTAAATGCCCCCAGGGCATAAGTGTTTCCTGGAATTAGCCTGGGAAGTTGCCCGGCATCAGGGGGAGGGAGAGGAGGAATAGCTACTGTTGTTCCATATCGTCGGCGCCGAAGTTGAGCTGGAAGCCGATGCGCTGGTTGGACTCATCGTCATCGTAATCCTCCCAGTTGGTAACTTCCTGAAGAAATTCCTCCATGTGGCGGACGAAGTAGGGCTCTTTGAGCTCTTCGGGCCGGTAGATGGCTATGGTCTTCGGGGGGCGCGGCTTGCCGTAGTTCTCTATGTAGGGGTGATTGATGAGCACGATGATCTTGCCGTTGAACAACTGCTGGTAGACGAGCGCGCCATTGTCTTTGATCAGGTCGCGGCGCAGTTCTTCACTGAGTTTCTGGGACATGCCGCTCTTGGAGTGGCCCAGGGAGAGCACGATGGCGCTCAGGTTCTCCACATCGGAGCGCAGCTCGATCCGTGCTTCCAGGCCGGTCAGCTCGACGAGTTGCTGCAGGGTATTGCGGATGGTTTCTTTTAACCCTTTCCGCCAGGCTTCCCGGTACTTCCCGGTATTCTCCAGTACTTCCTTGTACTGGTTGGCCTTACGCTGGAGGTTGAAGAGGTCGGACTCGATCTTGTTCATTGTTACAGGCTTTAGATGAAAAATTTGGACGTCCTGCAATATAAGAAAGAAAGGCCGTTTGGAAAAGGCGGGGAACCCACCTAACTTTGGCCCATGCTACTCGCAATCGACATCGGAAACTCCAACGTCACCCTCGGCCTGGCCGAGGGTAGCCAATGGCGGCAGGTGTGGCGGCTGCCCACCAAAGTGGATAAAGAAGCGCTGCTTTTCTACGAGCTGCAGATCAGCAATTACCTGCTGGAGAAAGACGTCAGGGCCGGAACGATAAAGCAGGTGGTCATCAGTTCAGTAGTACCGGATTTGAAAACGCTGTTCGCCGGCCTGGCCCGGCACCGTTTTCAGCTCTCCCCCATCATCGTGGGCCCGGAAGTATATCCCCGCCTTAAACTTCAGATCCGCCGACCTGATGAACTCGGTACCGACCTGTACGCAAATGCCGTGGCGGCTTATTACCTCTACGGCAGGGATTGCATCATTACGGATTTCGGTACCGCTCTCACTTTTACCACCCTTACCAGAGAAGGGGAACTGCTGGGCGTATCTATTACACCCGGCCTCAAAACCGCCATTTCCGCCCTTTTTAACCGGACGGCCCAGTTGCCGGAGGTGCCTCTGGAACTTCCCGTTTCGGCTATCGGCAAAGATACCGTGCACGCCATTCAGAGTGGTGTGCTCATCGGCTATGTCGGCCTGGTAAAGCATATGCTGGCCTGCATCCGGGCGGAGGTGGGCGAGCACTATATTGCGCTGGCCACCGGCGGCCTGTCTACCATACTGCATCCTCTGGAAGGGGCCTTTCACCGCATCGAACCCAACCTGACCCTGGATGGCCTTCGGATTATTGGTGCGGAATTCTCGTCTGCCCCTGAACCTAAATAACACTTTATTGTTACTTGCCTGAATTATTTCGTTCCATCCGGGCGTGATGCCCGGAATAATGATGGACAAACTGCGATCTCAAAAAAGAAGCTACTGAAATGGAAGTTAAGCAACACCAACCGGCCAGTGTAGGCATCGATGATATGGCCGCCTATATCCCTTCCCTTTATTTGCCGATAGAAACGCTGGCCAGGGAGCGGGAGCTGGAATACGCCAAGCTCAACAAAGGCCTCGGCCTGGAAGCCATGGCCATTGCCGATGTTCATGAAGATGTGGCTACCATGGCTGCCAATGCGGTGCTGGAACTCCTGCTGCGCAACGGGCTGCAGCCGCAGCAGCTTGGCCGTATTTACCTCGGCACGGAAAGTTCTGTAGACGGTGCTAAGCCCATGGCCACCTATGTGCTGGAAATGCTGAGCCAGTACTTCGAGGCCGAGCACGGCCCCGACTGCTTTCTGAACTGTGATGTGGTGGACCTGACCTTTGCCTGTATAGGTGCGGTGGATGCCCTGCAGAATACCCTTGACTGGGTGCGGGGCGGCGAGGAGCGCATCGGCATAGTGGTGGGTTCCGACCTGGCCAAATACGAACTCGGCTCAGGAGGAGAATACACCCAGGGTGCCGGCGCGGTGGCCCTGCTGGTGCGCCGACAGCCTCGCCTGGCCGCTTTCGGTGACAAGTGGGGGGTGGCAACCCGTTCGGTGCACGACTTTTACAAGCCCCTGCGCAGGGTTAGCAAGGAGAGCCTGCTGAAGGAGGCGCTGAAGCTCGCAGGCCGTGATCCCGCAGCGGCACGGGCTGCACTAGAACGCCTGGCCAACATGTCGCCCAACGGCGGAGTGCTGACCAGCAGTGAAACGCAGATCACCCTGCATAAGGAAACGCCGGTATTTGACGGGCCCTATTCCAACGACTGCTACCAGGAACGCATCCGGGAGGCCCTGCAGCACCTCGCCCGGCAGGAAGGTAAGGGCCTGGATAAGGAAGGGGCTACCGATAACTGGGCCCAGCTCATTTTCCACCTGCCTTATGCTTATCAGGCCCGCCGCATGTTTGCCGAAATATATGTCATGGAGGCCAAAGCTCGCGGAGAGTGGGAGAACATTGCCGCAGAGGTGGCCGCAGAGGAACCCCGCCCGGAGGACTATTTGGAGCAAGAAGCCTATCAGAAAGCATTAGGACAGTTCTTCCGGGCCGTGAGCAAGACGCAGCCCTACCGTGAATTCGTAAAACAAAAGATCGAACGGGGGGAGCGGGCTTCTTCCCTAGTGGGAAACCTTTACACTTCTTCCATTTTCCTCGCTCTGATGAGCACGCTTGAGGCCGCTGCGGAAGAAGGTATGCCGCTCGAGGGCCGGCAACTGGGCTTCTTTGCCTACGGAAGCGGCTCGAAGTCTAAGGTCTTTTCCGGTACCCTGCAGGCAGGTTGGCGCGAAGTAAGCCTTTGCTTCGGGCTGATGCAGCGCCTGGACAGCCGGCAGGCGATAGATTACGCCACTTACGAACAACTGCATCGCGGCCAGCGCGGCCAGAGCGTTCTGCCCCCACAGGGCGAATTCTACCTGAAAGAGGTCTGCCTGGAGAAAGGCGTACGGGAAGGGGCCCGCTACTACGGCTGGAAAGGGCGTGCGGAAGTAAAAAATTGACCAGGATACTGGATAGTTCCCATGATCCGGGATTAAATTCTGGCCACTACGTGGTTCAACCGTTGATTCGCACTCTTATGTTGCGCCTCAGCTTATCTTTCCTTGCCTGGCCGCCGGGCCGGGGGCACAACAGCACCGAACGCCATTCCCCGGCACTTACGGAGATGGGCTCATCCGCATGTTGCGCAAGTCTCTCAAACCCCCCAAAGTAAGTAGGTGGACAGAACAATATAACAATTCAACAATGTAACAATCTGCCCGGAA
>CAYVVK010000610.1:0-2419 GCA_964454855.1 uncultured Phaeodactylibacter sp.
TTCTGTATATGCCGCAGACTTCGTATCCTTTTTCAAGCAGGTATTCAGCCAGGTTTTATGACCAAGGTATATGATGAATGGGTGCGTGCAAATGGTGAGCAATTAGTAGGGCTGAATGACTACATTGATGCGCTTCCGCTATTTCAGCATCCGCCCCCCGGTAAGCTTCAAAATTGGATACTTCCCGCGAGCGGGTAACCAGGATCAGCGTGGTTGGCACATCGGCAAAGCGCAACTGCCCGCAATCCACTCCTACTTCCCCGACGCACTTCCGCAGATACCGGCCCATATCGTCATTGCCTACAGTGGCCACCAGGCTGGCCGTTTTGCCCAAACGCGCCATGTTCATACACATATTGGCGGGGCTGCCGCCCTGCAGGCGTTTAAAATTCTTTACCTGATCGAAGTTCTCCGCAAAATCTGTGGAGATGAAATCGATGAGCAGTTCGCCGGCAGCGATAATGTCGTACTTGCGGCCCTCAGGCTTAGGCATTTTAAAGTGTTTTTTTGCAACTATTAAGGTGTGGCGGTTTTATGGTTTTCCGGTAATACAGCCTGCGAAGCTCACGCAAGCCTTTTGAAGGTATGCCGACAGCCAACCGCAATACTATGACTCCTGAATAGTTACCTTTTTTTAACGAAAGCATCATACAAGCCGGCCGGCTCCTATGGCGTTGAAAATTAACAGGAATTTTTTCAATTTCAAACCTTTTACAGCAACTGAGCTTTGAGGGGAGGAAAACTGGTGAATTTTTGTTTTTTTTCGATGAAAAAATGCTAAGAAAATTATGAATGAGTAAAATTATTCATTGGAAAATAAATCATAGAAAAACCTCTGTTTTACTTTATTCCTACAATTTTACTTTCTTTAGGGAGACAACCTTCGGGTTTCGAAAAACTAACCACACCACTATGTCAGAAAAATCCAGGAACAAAATGGTGCCGGAAGGCCAGGCCCTCACCGGTGAACGCTACTTTGATGTTTTTCACGAATACCGCCCCGGGCGGGCCGTCACCAGCTATCAGGAAAAGGACAACGTTTTCACCTATGAATCCGAGACCGGCGTAGTACTGAAGGTGGAGGTCGTAACGGAGAATGTCTTCCGTTTCCGCTACGCCCCGGAAGGCAGGTTCGAAAGCGGATTCTCCTATGCCATCGACCCGGCCTTCAAAAGCAGGCTGCCTCAGACGACTCTGGGAGGAGATGACAGTCATTATTTCATACACACGCCCAAGGTATTCTGCCGCATCGACAAGGACGACCTCCGGGTGAGCCTCTACGATGCCGCCAGCCAGAACCTGATCTGCATAGACGATGAGCCTTATTACTGCCGCCGCACCATGAAAAGAGGCACGGACCAGGTAAAGATCTCCAAAACAGCCCATGCCGATGAGGCCTACTTCGGAATGGGGGATAAAACCCATGCGCCCAACCTGCGCGGCCATAAGCTGGAAAACTGGAATACGGACTCTTTCTCTTATAAAAAAGGACAGGACCCGCTATACCGGGCCATTCCTTTCTACTATGCCGTACACAAGCGGCAGGGCTACGGGATCTTTTTCAACAACAGCCATCGTACTCATTTCGATTTCGACAGCCAAAAGGAGGGCAAGGCCAGCTTCTGGGCCGATGGCGGCGAGATGGATTACTACTTCATTTACGGCCCTGCACTTATGGACGTAGCAGAACGGTACATGCAACTCACCGGCAGGCCGGAACTCCCCCCGATGTGGGCACTGGGCTTTCACCAATGCCGTTGGAGTTACTATCCCGAAGGCCGGGTGCTGGAACTGGCGCAGCAATTCCGCGACAAAGAGATACCCTGTGACGCCATCTACCTCGACATTGACTACATGGATGGCTACCGTTGCTTCACCTGGAACAGGGAACATTTCCCGGAACCTAAGCAAATGATAGCCGCCCTGCAGGAACAGGGTTTCCAGACGGTGGTAATGATCGACCCCGGCATCCGGGTGGACCCCGATTATCACGTCTATAGGGAAGGAATGGAAAAAGATGCCTTTTGTTATCGCTCCACCGGCGAGATCATGCGCGGGCCGGTATGGCCGCCGGATTGTGTGTTCCCCGATTACACCCACCCGGAAGTGCGGGAGTGGTGGGGCAAACTGTACCGCGAGCTTTACAACGAACAGGGCGTAAGTGGTTTCTGGAATGACATGAACGAGCCTGCCGTCTTCAAGCTGGACATTGCTACTTTTCCGGACAATGTCCTGCACCACTACGAGGGCCATCGTTGCGACCACCGCCGGGCGCATAATGTCTATGGCCAACAGATGTCGAGAGCCACCTATGAAGGCCTGAAGGCCCTGAAGCCCGACAAGCGGCCCTTCGTCCTCACCCGCGCTTCCTTCAGTGGCGGCCAGCGTTTTGCCTCTGTATGGACGGGCGACAATGCCG
>CAYVVK010000610.1:2429-4217 GCA_964454855.1 uncultured Phaeodactylibacter sp.
ATGCCGCTACCTGGGAGCATCTGCGCATGGCCAACATTCAGTGCCAGCGCCTTAGCGCTTCGGGCTTCTCTTTTGTAGGAACAGATATCGGCGGATTTGACAAACAGCCGGACGGGGAACTCTTCGTACGCTGGTTGCAGCTGGCCGTATTTCACCCCTTGTACCGGGTGCACTCCATGGGCAACAACATCGACGGCGCAGCCGAAGCAGAAGCAGAAATGGTGCAGGCCGCCGAGTCTGAAAACAGGATCGACCAGGAGCCCTGGTCCTTCGGCGAGGAAAATACCCGGCTGGCGCGGCAGGCCATCGAGTTTCGCTACCGGCTCCTCCCCTATCTGTATACGGCCTTCCGGCAAAACTGCGTGCAGGGCCGCCCCATACTCCGCAGTTTGTATCTCTACAGCCCGGATGATGCCAAAGCACAGCAACGCGAGGACGAATTCATGTTCGGCGAACACTTACTGGCCATGCCCGTGCTGGAGCCCGGCGCCAAACAGGTGGAAGCTTATCTGCCTGCCGGCAGATGGTATGACTACTGGACGGGCACCCTGTACGAAGGCCAGCACCTGGTGAAGTCGGAGGCCGGCCCCGGCAGCATTCCGTTATTTGTAAAAGCCGGCGCCGTCATTCCCAATTATCCGGTACAGCAGTATACTGGTGAGAAGACGTTCGAGGCCATCAGCCTGCGCCTGTACTATGGGGAAGGCGAGAGCGAATTATATGAAGACGCCGGAGAAGGATACGATTATACGGAAGGGAAATACAGCCTTCGCCATTTTCATACCCGCACCGGCGAAAAGGCCTTTACCATAGAGCAGAAGCGAGAGGGGAATTACGCGGTGCCTTACCAGCGATATGAGATACTGGTATATGGCCTGCCGTTCAGGGCCGCTGCCTGCCACCTGGAGGGCCATCCTGTAGTGTACAGGCAGGAAGATACTTCCATCAAGCTGGACGTTCCCGCTGATTTTCTGAAGTTAGAGATCAGAGGCTGATCAGCTATTCCATTTTAGGCTGCCAGGAGAGGCTCTCGGCAAGGCCCGTCAGGAACCGCTCGTAGGCGATAAGCCCCGGGGGCGCCAGATGGTTGTTGACGATCGTCTTTTTCCTCAGGCCATCATAAAAATAGGTGATGGTTTGAGGCAGGTCGTGGATTGGGCTGCCCTTTTCAGGGTACTGGCTTTCCAGTTGAAAATAGCGGATATCATACACCCATTGGTAAATACGCTGGACCGTACTGTCGGCGATATGTGCCAGATAGATTCCCTGCCGGGGAGCATATTCCATGCCTATAAAGGTAACCTGCCCATTCGAATAAAATTCAAGCTCGTACACCGGGCATTTTCCATAACAAGCCGTGCGTTTAAGGCCGGCCATCAGGTGAGGCTCATCGCGGGAAAGCAGCAAGGTGTTTTTAGGTGGAGAAGTGGCTGGCGCCACAGTTTTCGGTAGTGAGGTAGCCAGAGGGTAGAGTTCGTCTATTTTGGCCTGCCGGTTGCAGCCCGGCAAACTATTCCTTTTTCATGGGCGCCTCCAACGAGAATATCGAAGAAGTACTGAAGACTGATCCGCGCACGGTCTGCGGGATCAAAGTGTTTATGGGCTCCTCGACCGGGAATATGCTGGTCGATGATGAAAATACGCTGCGCGGCATATTTTCCCGGGCAGAACTCCTGGTCGCGGCGCATTGCGAAGACGAGGCCACGGTCCGCAGCCGGACGGCGGATTATCGGGACAAATACGGGGAAAACATCCCCGTTTCGCTGCACCCGGTAATCCGCAACGTGG
>CAYVVK010000611.1:0-1082 GCA_964454855.1 uncultured Phaeodactylibacter sp.
CATACCACAGGCTGGAATCATAAACGGCCAGGCGCTCATAGGTAAGCGCGGTGTAGAACAGGGCGTAGGCATGCTGCAGGCGCTCGCCTGGGCGGCCGGCGCTGAGGCGCAGGGCTTCCCGCTGTTCCTGCAGGGCTTTTTCCAGCTGAGAATTTTTGCGGAAGAATTCCCCCTTAGTGATCTTAAATTCGAGGAGGGCCTTCCGTTCGATATCCTGCCCGGTGATGAGGCCGTTTCCCAACTGCAGGAGAGAGTCCGCCCTGCCCAGCTCCGCTTCCTTTAAGGCCAGCCGGGCCAGGCCGGTGAGGGCTTTCAGCCTTACATTTGCGGAGGGCTGTTCATAGGCCAGCTGATAGTAATACACAGCGGAGTCCGCTTTGCCCCGCTCCCGAAAGAACTCTCCCTTCTCCAGCTGCCTTTTCGGCGACTGGCTGCCGGCCAGGCCGGGCAGGAGCAGGATGAAAAAGAAAAGGCAGGATAATTGGCCGGGCTTCATTCTTCGAGGTCGTTTTGCAGGCGTTTTGCCTCTTCGTAAAATTCGTGGCCGGGCCTGTCCAGGATTTCCTGAAGCAGCCTTCGGGCCTCCGCCTGTTTGTCTTCTCTGAGGGCGGCCAGCACCATCAGCCATTCGGCGCGTGGCTGAAAGTTGGAATCTTCCATCTCCAGTACCCGCTGCAGTTGTTGCCGGGCCTCATCCGGCTTACCCTCGTACAGCAGGCTGGCGCCAAGGTAATAGGCCAGGGTATCGCTGTTGGGGTACTGCGGCTCTATCTGCTGCAGCTTTTCGGCGGCTGCGGCGTAATTTCCCTCGCTGTAGTAGGTGAGGGCATCGTACAGCAGATAATCTTCGGACTGGCTCATCAGCACCGGCAGGCCAGGGTCCACGTATTCGTATTTGGAATAGAGGGCGGGAGGCACATCCCGGTTCAGCCCGAAGTAGGCCAGCACCAGGACAAGCAGAGAGGCGGCAATGGCGATAAGGGTGCGCAAAGGCCTCAGGCGCCTCACCCTGGTTTCTTCCACCTCCGGGCGGGGCAGTGCCTCTTTCAGCTGTTCCCGCAGGCCTGCGGCTTCTATGGCGG
>CAYVVK010000611.1:1092-4212 GCA_964454855.1 uncultured Phaeodactylibacter sp.
GTATCTCTTCGTCGATATTCGGCACACCGGCCTTTTCCGCCTCTTTTTCCAGTTCTTCCCGGCTCAGGCGCTCTTCCAGGTAGGCTTCTAACTTTTCTATCATTTCTGCATTCATCATCCTGGCATTTAGTTTTGGTAATGGGCCCTCAGCCTTTCCATACAGCGGTACTTGTTGTTTTTGGCGGTATTCTCGGTGATGTCCATGGCCTCGGCGATCTCTTTCATGGATACTTTCTGGTAATAGAACATGGACAGTATCTTCCGGCAATTATCCCCCAGTTTTTCCAGCTGCCTTTCGAGTTCTATTATGCGGCTGTATTCTTCCTCCATGCCATCCGTTTCGGCGGCCAATTCCAGGGCGGGGTTGTCGTCGATGGTGTGAATGATCTTTCGGTTTCTAAGTTTGCTGATCCAGAGGTTGCGGCAGAGGGCGTAGAGGTAGGTGGAGATGCGGGCGTTTTCCCGCAGTTGGAATTTGCCCCGGCTGATGTTAGACCAGAGGGCGATGACGCCTTCCTGAAACAGGTCGAGGGCGTCTTCCTGATTGCCGTTGTTCTTCTGCACCATTCGCAAGATCATATCCTGGTGTTTTTCATAAAGAAATAGGAAGGCTTTATTATCCTTCCGGGCGATGCCGTCGTAAATTTCCTGTTCGGTCACGGGTATGGGCTTGTGCGTATGATGGAATTTATACTGCCCTAATATAGGCCCGTGTGGGGGATTTTTCAAAACGGGGATGCCGGCATTTTAGCTTTTTCACCGCGAAGGCGCCAGGGACGCTAAGCGAAAGGCGATGAAATCACCTTAGCGCCCTTTACGCCTTCGCGGTGAACCCCTTCCGGTCAATACCCGCCGCCCTGGTACTGCACCCTCCTCCATTCCTGATTATTGAGGTTGGGGTCGCGCTCGGGATTGTAGAATTCGTCATTGGTGCCGAAGTATTCGCCGAACTGGTTCATGTAGTAGTATTTGTAGCCGCTTTCTACTTTCATCTGCTGGCCGTCGTAGGGGTTGACGGCCGATTCCTCATAGCGGATGCCGTCGATGGTTTTCTGGTGCCCGCGGTCCTGCATCCGGCTTCTGTTCATGTAGCTTTCGTGCTGCATGTCCTGGATCTGGCTCAGGTCGCGCATGTTTGCCTGGTGGTTGTTGAAGGCGTTCCAGCGGTTCTGCATTTTGGCGTTGTGGTTGTTCCAGGCCATTTGGGATTTCTGCTGTTCCCGCTGGTTGTGCGCAGCAATGAACTGCGGGTTGGGTTCGTAATTGGCCAGGGCATATAATACTTCGCCTTTAGCCTTTTCATACTGCTTTGCCGGGACTTCGAGCACGAACATGGAAAAACCCGGAAAGCGGCCGGCCTGGTTGGTGAATAGGTGGAAATTGATGATGATCAGCCCCGGCTTACCGTCCGGGCCTCGGTATTCTACCCCTTTGCACGCATAGTGTTTTTCCGTAGGAGCGGCCTGCCAGAGAAGTTCCCCGGCCCGGCGGTTCCTTTCTGCCAGCTGTGGAAGATTCAGCGTACCAAGGTGCTGAAAACCACCCTGAGGGAAAGTCGGCAGCACCACCCGCTGGATGACCTCATCTACAGAATGACAAGGCTGCTGCCCGGGCTGGGGCATCAAAAACCTCACCTCTGCCCCGTAGGAACTGGTCCAGTGGCCGTCGCTTACCTGCCAGCTGGAAGGTAAGGGAAGATGCTGGCTTATCATTCCGGTTTGAGCGTCGCGGACCTCGTGCATGACTACTTTGCCGTTGGCCGTTTGAGCATTGTAGGTTTCCTGTTGCATGTTGTGGGTATTGGCGTTGTCGTAATGATCGTTCTGATAAGACTGGCCGCAGGCCGTCGTGGCGAAAAGGATCAGACTGAAAAAGAAGAAAGTTGAAAGTCTCATGCCGTGTTATTTTTTTTTGATTATTTACTCCTGTATCACAGGATTTGGGGAAAGGCCATCAGGCTGGGGGAAAAAATTAAAAAAAAATTTCAGCGCGCCGATTTTTTTCGGAATAGCGGCTGCTTCTTTAAATTGAGACGGTATGGCTTGGTACGGGACATCAAATAGCCAAAGATTGGTTTCCAAACATGCTCTTAAAGCCGAGCTACACAACCCATCCAAGATGAAGGACAAGAAAAGTTTAAAACAGAAAGTAGCCCAAAACCTGGAAAAAGGCCTGGAGCTGTTGGGGCAATATATCGATGAAGACAGCCCCCTATTCAATGAATATGTTCTGCTTCAAAGAAGGTTTAACGATGTGAGGAAACAGCACTTGTCGGGGATGATCACCGACAATGTTTTCAACGTAGAAAAAAACCGGGCCAGCTCTATGGCTTTAGTGCTCATCGATACTCTGGATAGGCAGGAGGATACGACATCTGTTTTGGGAAGCTTGCCCGGCCAACCGGCTTATGCCCCGGGCTCAATGCAGGAAAGCCCCAGGAGTTACCCCTGGAAAGATAAGCATCCGTTCTTCATCGAAACTTTTGATTCCCCAAACCCCGGCTCTTCCATTTTTACAAATTACGAAGAAGGCTGCTGGAAAGCCCAACGAGGAAATGGCGTATTCCAACTCACCAATACAGGCGATGCTCAGGCCGTAAAATACCACTACCTGAACCTGGACAATAAGGAGATGTCACAGTTTCCGATTTCCCTCGAAGTGAAGATTGACACCCCCTCTGACATTTACCCCAAGCCAGCCTGCGGCCTGATATACTGTTTCGGCCGCGACAGCCGGAGGTATTACACTTTTCACATCAACAACGACAAAGAGTTTTTCTTTTGGAGAAAAGACACTGGCTCCTATATCACTGTTTATTCCGGAAGGTCGGGCCTCATACAGCCGGGGGAGTTCAACCGGCTGGCTCTGATCAAAGAGAGGGGCACCATCTATTCATTCATTAACGATGAATACGTCAAATCTGTAAAGGACGATCAGCTGGAAAACGGCGATTCCGGCCTGATCGCCCTCGGTAAAGGAAATTTTTACTTCGATAATCTCGCTATCTATCGTAAATAAAAAAATATCATCATGCCCGCTCCAGACAACTACACCATCCCACCCGCCACCCGCATCGGCCACGTCCACCTCAAAGTGGCCGGCCTGCAGCGCGCCCTCGAT
>CAYVVK010000612.1:0-4212 GCA_964454855.1 uncultured Phaeodactylibacter sp.
TCAAGGAAGGCACCAGGGAGATGATGACCGCCGCCCTGGTGATCGGCCTGGCCAAGGGGCTGATCGTCATTGCGGAAGACGGGCGCATCATAGACACCATTCTCAACAGCATCGCCCAGGCTTCGGAAGGGCTGCCGCAGGGGGTCACCGTGGAGATCATGTTCGTTTTCCAGACCTTCCTCAACTTCTTCGTGCCTTCCGGTTCGGGGCAGGCCGCCCTTACTATGCCCATCATGGCGCCGCTGAGCGACCTGCTGGGCATCAGCCGGCAAACGGCCGTCCTGGCCTTCCAGTTTGGCGACGGCCTGTCCAACCTGATCATTCCCACCAGCGGAGTGACTATGGGGGTGCTGGCCATTGCCGATATCCCCTATAACGTATGGGTAAAGTGGTTCTTTCCACTGTTCGTGCTGCTCTGCATTACCTGCATGCTGCTGCTGTTGCCGCCGCTGTATCTGTTCACCTGGTAAAAGTCAGATGCCAGCCATACGGCCCGTAGGGAATATAAGATGTCAGAATCCAGAACCTGAAAAATTAACAACCAGCAGTCTACATGCAAACCATCGTTCCATCATATTAACTTGAGAACTAAACATTGAACAACCGAACATATGAAACATCCAATTGTACGCTTTGCCCTCTTTTTTCTGGGCCTGCCGGCGCTGAGCGCCCAGCAATTGCAGCTGTCGCCCAAATACCTGATCGGGGAGAGCTATGGCACCAGAAAGCCCTGCCCGCCGAACTGCAGGCCCGCGAACTGGAAGAACTGCTGCCGGAAGTGGAAGAATACACCATCAACGAACTGATACCGGTAATTTACGGTTTTGCATTTTGACTTTTAAACCTTATCGGAATGAAGAACGCCCTCCTCTACTACCTCTCTCTCCCTTTCCTATACGGCCTCTCTCTGATGCCGTTCTGGCTGATGTACCGCGTTTCTGACGGGCTCTACCTGCTGCTGTACCGGCTGCTGGGCTACCGCAAAGGGGTGGTGATGGAAAACCTGAGGAATTCCTTTCCGGAAAAATCAGAAGCGGAGATCAACCGGATCTGCCGGGATTTTTACCGCTACCTCTGCGATTTTATGCTGGAAACCCTGAAGACCTTGACCATCAGCCCCGAAACGGTGAAAAAACGCGTAGCTTTTAAAGACACTTCTCTTTTTGAACACTACTACGAGAAAAACCAGAGCATCATCCTTATACTCGGCCACTTCGGGAATTGGGAGATCGCCGGCGCACGCTTCAGCCAGGTGCCTGCTCACAAGCTGATCGTCATTTACCGGCCGTTAAAAAACCCGTATTTCGAAAAGCTCATCGTTCACATGCGCACCCGCCTGGGCAACAGGCTGTACACCATGAAAAACACCTGGAATGATATGAAAAGGGACCGCAACGAACTCACCGCTACGGCCTTTATCGCCGACCAGACGCCCTCCTACACCAACACCTACTGGACGGAATTCCTCCACCAGGACACGCCCGTATTTACCGGCCCGGAAAAGATCGCCAAAGTCTTCCGCTACCCGGTAGTCTACGTGTCTATAAAACGGCCCCGCCGGGGGTATTACGAGATCGATACCGAACTGCTGTTTGATGAGCCTCGCAAAACAGAGGAAAATGAGATACTGGAGCGCTATGTACAACGCCTGGAACAGGACATTCAGGCCCAGCCGGAGATCTGGTTGTGGACGCACCGCCGCTGGAAACACAAACGCCCGGAGAAAGAACAGGCTCCGGATTAAATTATTTTGCCTCTGGCCTTGTTTACTATTGTGATACGCTGATGGCAATGCTCTGCGTTCTATTCTCGATAGCTTAAAACTGAAGGTGTGATTCATGAAGCTGGACAGCGAATACATTAGGCGTTTAATTGTGCTTCTGATGCTGTTGCTGGTATCCACAACCGTGGTTTGGATAAGCATCAGTTCTACCAGAACAGAATCAGGGGAAGATCATTCCGGCACCGTCTATGCTCTGGAAGGCTGGGACGGCCCCTATATCTATTTCCGGGGGGACAGCCTGGAGGTCATCAGGGTAAAGAAGAACAATGGCCGCTTTATCATCCGGCAGGAAACGGCCAGTGCTGCCGGCAGCCCGAGTTTTGAGGTGCGCGTAGACAATGCCAGCCAGGATAGCTTCTCCTTCGAGTTGCAGCCCCCTTCCCTACCCCCCGCTACGCGCTACCCCGCCCCGGAAAAGCTGTTGGCCATTTCCGATATCGAAGGCAACTTCAATGCCTTCGCCAGCCTGCTGAGGGGCAATGAAGTGATAGATGATGCCTTCAACTGGGCCTTCGGCGACGGGCACCTGGTATTGCTGGGTGATTTTGTGGACCGCGGGGAAAATGTCATGCAATGCCTGTGGCTGGCCTACAAACTCGAAAAACAGGCCCGCGAAGCAGGAGGCCAGGTGCATTTTATACTGGGCAACCACGAATTCCTGAACTTCCAGGGCATGACCCAATACGTACACCGCAAATACATAGAGCTGGCCCACCAGATCTCCAAAACCAACACCTACAACCGGGCCTTCGCAGAGCTCTTCTCTCCCGATATG
The DNA here is from genome assembly GCA_964454855.1 of uncultured Phaeodactylibacter sp. Taxonomy (GTDB): domain Bacteria; phylum Bacteroidota; class Bacteroidia; order Chitinophagales; family Saprospiraceae; genus CAYVVK01. The sequence continues at coordinate 2,559 of CAYVVK010000612.1, forward strand.
GCCCTGATGGAATGGCTGCATTCCAAAAATGTAGTGGAGAAGATCGGCGACGTCATCTTCGTCCACGGCGGGCTGAGCGGTAAACTCCTGGATCATCGACTGGAGCTGGAAGAGATCAACCATATCGCCCGCCGCGCGATCCGACATGGCAATGAGCAAAATGACAGCCATACCGCCTTCGTCATGGGCAGAGAAGGCCCGCTGTGGTACCGCGGGCTGGTGAGCAGAGGCAGATACTACGATAAGGCTTCTATAGAGGACGTAAACCGGGTACTGGACTACTACGGCGCCCGTTCTGTGGCCATAGGGCATACCATCGTCCCGAGGATATCTACCGATTACCAGCGGCGGGTCATCCGCCTCGATATTAAACAGCCCCGGCAAAAGAATAGCGGCAAAGCGCAAGCCTTGCTGATAGAAAACGGGCAGCATTACCGGGTGAATGATAAAGGAGAGCGGGTTAGGGTCTAGGGGTTAGCGAGTGCGGGCATTTCCCTATATAGAAAAGCCCGAAGCCTATTTTACCCAGCCCCGGGCCTTCCTGAGAGAGCACTAATATTACTCCGCTGAGCTCGTATCCTGCTGCGCAGGAGCTTCTTTCCTATTCAGAATATCGAGCACCCGCCCGGTGATATCCAGGCTGTCGGAGGCCAGCAGTACGCTGGAGCCCTGCCCGTACTGCAGGATATAATCATATCCGCGTTCCTGCTTCATCTTATCCAGTGATTCCTTGAGGGTTTCCTGTAGTTCCTGGTTGATGCGGCGGGTCTCGGCCATCAGCTCCTGGCTGACCTGCTCCTGTTCGGCCATCAGCTGTTGCTGTTTTTTGCCGAGGCGTTGTTCTTCGGCAGCGATCTGGCTGGGGGCCAGCAAGCCCTGCTGTACCTTGGACTGTACGGCGCGGAATTCCTTTTCCAGCGCCTGGGTCTGCTGGCCGATGCGCTGGTTGGCCTCCCGCTCGCGCTGGGCCAGGGCTTCCTGTTGCTGGCGGAAGTAGTCGTATTTTTCCAGCAGGGTATCGGCATTGACGTAGACGATGTTCAGGCCGGCGGCCTCCCCGTCCGGCCCTGTCGCCTGGCCAGCATCGGCCTTTCCGGAAGACAGATGCTGAGACAAAAGATATCCTACTGCTATGATCAGTATGGCATTAAGTGCTAATGAAATATTTGCTTTCATGTGTTTCAAAAATTTTCGCAAAGGTACACTTATGCCGGAAGAGCGCAAAACATACGCTATAGCTTAAATTTTCTGCCCGGTAAAAGCACGCTCAACTCCAGGCCGCGGCCGCCCAGCAGGCCGTTTTCCGTTTCCATGCTTTTCTCCGGATTGCGCAGCACCACCACCTGCCAGTCGCCCACCACCCGCGCACTATCTCCTTCCACCAGGATGGCGGTGGATTCATCGATGCCGATGCAGGTTTGTTCGGGATGCTCCAGCGCTACGGTGATCAGGCGGTTCATCCGCATGCGGTAGATGAAGTGCTGGTCGACGATCGCCTGAGGCAGCAGGCCCAGCCCCCTTTGGATCTCCATGTTCTCCGCCTCTATGGTGCGGAATTCCCCAGTATACTCCGGGTGTTTGAGCTCATCGCCGGTGATCATCTTTTCGCTCATCACGGCGGCGCCGGCGCTGGTGCCGGCAATGGTGGCGCCCC
>CAYVVK010000613.1:0-867 GCA_964454855.1 uncultured Phaeodactylibacter sp.
ACTGCTTACTGCTTACTGCCCACTGCTTACTGCTTACTGCTTACTGCCCACTGCCACACACTCCACCCTCCGGTTCCGCTGCCGGCCTTCCGGCGTATCATTACTGTCGATGGGCCGGCGCTCGCCATAACCTCTATAGCGGAGGCGCTCGGCGGGAATACCCTGAGCCAGCAGGTATTCATATACGGAGCGGGCGCGGCGTTCTGAAAGCTGCTGGTTGGCTTCTTCCTGGCCGACATCATCGGTATGCCCGCCGATCTCGATCTTCAGGCCGGGTTTATTTTGCAAATAGGTGGCCAGAGCATCGAGTTCCGACAGGGCGCCTGCCGGCAATTCGTGGCTGCCGGTGGCGAATTCCAGATTTTGAAAAGTATAGGCTCCTTTTTCTTCAAAGGCCGCTTCCATGCCCTGCGCCGGGCCGATGTACACATCATCTATACAGTAATAGGCAAAGTGGATGGGGCGGCTTTTGTCCCCTTTGGGCCTATTTTCCACTATGGTTTCCCGGGTGAGGGTGCTGCCGTCGGAAAAGAAATTGCCGATGATGAAATAACGGGCTGCGCCCCGGGCGGTGAAGGTGGATTTGATCTTAATCCATTGCCCGGCCCGGCTGCCCACGATGGTATCGATGTTCACCTGCGGGCGGTAGCCGAACTGACGTACCGACTGGCTGAAGTTCTCCTCCGGATAAGCAGGCTGGCTGAGGAAAAGTACGCCTATGTTGTTGCTGGCCACCGGCACGGCGTAGCGGGTTTTTCCGGTTTGTCCCACGGCTGCCAGGTGGTCTATGGGCGCCTTCTCCTGGCGGTTGAGCCAGAAACTGGCTTCATACTCCTGCCCGGGCACCAATGGAGCAGAAAGCTGCCC
>CAYVVK010000613.1:877-3685 GCA_964454855.1 uncultured Phaeodactylibacter sp.
CCTGAAAGAACTCGTGGTAGTCGGCCAGCCAGCCGGTCTCTGAGGCCGGGTAGTAGTTGATGAACCCCAGCATGCGGTGGCCGGAATGGGGAGCGGGGAAATCACAATCCTCCGCCTCGGGCTGGTAGCTGATAAAGTCAGGAGTGAGTTCCAGGAAAGTATTCCATTCCGCGATCCGTTCATTAAATATCCGGCCCTTTTCGGTAAAGCGGCAGGGCGGAAAGCCCACATCATCGCGGGATTGCTCGAAGCCGGGGTTGAGCACGAGGTTCTGGGCCATTATCTGCAGGGGCAGAAGGAGCAAGAGGAAGAAGGGAGCACGCATAGCCTTATCGGTTTTTGTACTTAATGCAAGGCAATGGCAAAAGTTACGCTTTCGCCCGGGTACAATGCCAGGCAGCGCTTCGTTCTACCTGGGTAGGAAGTGGTGAAGGGCGGTAAAACCCGGCCATACCCTCCAAAAACGATTTTAGTTTGCTAATTTTGGGCACTTAATAAATCAATGTTATGAAACAAATACAGCTTACGATATTCCTTCTGTTCTGCCTGATGGCTTTTACACTCTCCGGACAGGACACCGGCCCGGAACGGCGCTTCGAGGCCGGCCTGGTGGGCGGCTTCAACCTCTCACAGATAGACGGCGACCTCCTCACCGGTTTCAATAAGATCGGCTTCAATGTTGGGGGGCGCGTAGATGCCATCTTTACCGACCGCTGGCGGCTGGGTATAGAAATGCTCTTCGCCCAGCAGGGCGCAAGCCGGAATAAGCTGGACAACCCCGCTTCGGCCTACGACAAGATCCGGATGAATTTCGTGGAAGTCCCCGTAATGATCCACTTCACCGACTGGAAGATACAGGCCAGCACCGGCGTCTCCTACTCCCGGCTGATCAATTACGAGATCATCGACTACACCGGCGAAGATGTCACCGAAGACATCCCGGTAAAAGAAGACCTCGTTTCTTTCATCATCGGCGGCACCTTCTTCTTCCAGGAAAACCTGGGCATCAATGTGCAGTGGGCCAAATGGATCAATAACCTGCGAGTGGGCGATCCCGACGCGCCCGGCCCCATTCAGGGACAGGAAAGCGGTAAGTTCATCGGCCGTACGGTGACCATCAGGGCGATCTACATGTTTTGAGCCGCCCACCTGCGCGAGAGGCTTCGGCGGGCAGAGCGAGCCAAACCGAACTTTCAGCCACCGGCTTTCCTTTTATTCTTGAAGAAATGAAAAGCGAAACCATGAAAGCTGTACAGTATCGCGAATACGGGAGCCCCGAAGTATTAAAAGTGGAAGAAGCCCCCATCCCGAAGATCGGCCGGCGGCAGGTGCTGGTAAAGGTAAAGGCGGTAGGGCTCAACCCCAAGGACTCCGCCATCCGTTACGGCAAGCTAAAATTTATTACCGGCAAGAACTTTCCTAAAAAGACCGGCTTCGACTTCGCCGGGGAAGTGGAGGCCCTCGGCCCGGGCTCTTTCGCCGTAGAACCCGGGCAAAGGGTTTTTGGCTACCTGACGGGGATCAGAGGCGGTGCAGCAGCCGAATACCTCAACGTGCAGGAGAACGAACTGTCCGTCCTGCCTCCCTCCCTGAGCTTTGCGGAAGCCGCCGCCATGCCCTGCACCTACCTCACCGCCCTGCAGGGCCTGCGCGACTATGCAAAGTTGCAGGAAGGAGAACGCATCATCCTGTTTGGTGCTTCCGGAGGCGTGGGTACCGCCGCCATTCAGATCGCCAAACTCATGGGCGCCTATGTCACCTCCGTGAGTAGCAGCCGCAACCTGGACTACTGCCGGCAGATGGGCGCCGACGAGGCCATCAGCTATGAAGACACCGATATCTTTCAGGTCGACAAGAAGTATAATGTCTTTCTCCAGATCTACCTTGGTGGGGGCAGCCGCTACAAAAAGGCTTGCAATATACTGGAAAAAAACGGGCGCTTCCTCACGCTCGACCCCAAGCCGGGCGCTCAGCTCCACGCACTGCTAACCCGCCTCACCCCCTGGCGCCCTAACGCCCATTCCGTAGTGGTTCAATCCAAAACCGTAGACCTCCAGCTGCTGGCCCTCTGGGTGGAGGAAGGCCTGCTGCAACCACATATTGAAAAGCGCTTCCCCCTGGAAAAAATGCAGGAAGCCTATAAGCTGCTGGACACCCATCATGTACAGGGCAAGGTGGTCTTGGAACTATAAAAGGCTAAAGGTCCAGACGGATGCCTTCGGCATAAAACCGCGAAAGATAAAAGGGGTATAATAGCTTTGGAGGTTACATCACTGCAATGTCACATTGGTTAAATTGCTACATTGTTAAATTGTTGCCGCTCTGGCGTGTACAGGCAATGGGTGAAATACAGTGAGGGAGATCTCCGCCTGGCAACCAAAGGCCGGCTCCCCTTTTTACCTTTTACCTTTTGACTTTTACCTTTCACCTTTTACCTTTTACCTTTTACCTTTTACCTTTTACCTTTCACCTTTTACCTTTCCCACTTCTATATCCAGAAAGCCCACCAGCCTTCCTGCTTCATCGCGTTTCAGCTCCAGCAGAAAATACTGATCGTTGCCATTAATATAGCGGCGGTCCATGGCGCTGCTGTACTGCAGGAAGTTGAACGTATAGGCCTCCGGCTGAGCCCCCTCTACCAGCAGGTGGATGTGGCCGCCTTCGCCTTTGTTGTTGTACTTTCCGGGTAAGATGGTAGAAAGAAAGAAGCGGCCGGCTTCATCGGTTTGCACATTCCCACTAATACGGGCCGTCTCCGATCTGCCGGCAACGCGGGGCTTATAATCTCCGTGTACGTCAGTGTGATAA
>CAYVVK010000613.1:3695-4208 GCA_964454855.1 uncultured Phaeodactylibacter sp.
GTAACCGCCGTATTGGCGACGGGCGCACCGCCTGCTTTCCGCAGCAGTGTGATGCAGGTGAGCAAGGGCTTGCCGGGTTCATCTTTCGGAATGGGCCTCAGCTGGTTTTTGGCGGGCAATTGCCTGAAGGTATTCAGCATTTTCGACTCCTCCCTGCTTAGGGGGGCGATGGCATCGGTTGCCGGTTGGCAATGGGCGGAGCCAATCAAAAAAACAAGGATAAAAACAACAGTCGGGAATTTCATGATTCGGAAGTTTTGGTGCCTGAAAAACGATATCCCCTAAATTAATAGCCATTTCTTGCCCCTTTCCGGAAAGTAGAAGAACTGCCACTGCACGCCCACAGACTACAAGGAACCCTCCAAAATACCCTGCTCCATCCCCTATCTTTTTGATTTCATCCCGAAAACCAAGCCGTTCATCCGGAATAGAAAAATAAATAGGCCTTCTCATAGGGGAGTTCGGGAGCACCCTGCATCAGAAAGGGGAATAGCCGGGAGGACATTTTCTCCC
>CAYVVK010000614.1:0-4194 GCA_964454855.1 uncultured Phaeodactylibacter sp.
CCAGGCTATTGTCTATCGCCGCTACGCGGCTTCATTTTAAAGTAACAAAGTAGTAATAAGTAGGCGGACAGAACAATGTAACAATTTAACAATCTTCCCCGGGCGCCTGGAAATAAAGCACCACGGGCTCTGTTATCGAAGCAGTACAAGTAAACTAGATCTATCCACCCACTTATCCTGTCAAAATTTCCAAGATCTCACAAACTTTGTAGCTTATGCGCGTGTAAATATGAATACACTTTCATACATTAGCCCGGCACAGGCTTGTTAACTGAACTAAAAAGGCGATGGCGGAAAAGACATTATTCGATAACCATGGACGGCAGATCAATTACGTAAGGCTGGCTGTAACTGACCGTTGCAACCTCCGCTGCTTTTACTGCATGCCAGAGGAGGGAATACAGTACGTCGCCAGAGAGGAATTGCTGAGTTACGAAGAGATGGTGCGCCTGATGCGCATCCTGGTGGACATGGGCATCAACAAGCTGCGCATCACCGGCGGAGAGCCTTTCGTGCGCCGGGATATGATGGACTTTCTGCGCGCCCTTTGCCAGCTCGAAGGCCTGAAGAAGGTGAATATTACCACCAACGGCACCTTAACCGCCCCTCTAGTGCCTGAACTCAAGGAGTTGGGCATCCATTCCGTAAACCTCAGCCTCGACACTTTAGACCGGAAGCGTTTTCACCAGATCACGCGCCGCGATGTATTTGACAAGGTGATGGACACCCTGGGGGCATTACTCGCCCATGAGATCCCCACGAAGATCAACAGCGTGGTCATGGATGGCAAGAACACCCAGGATATCATCACGATGGTAAAGCTTACCAAAGACAGCCCCATCAGCGTGCGCTTCATCGAGGAGATGCCGTTCAACGGGGAGGGCAGCAACTATCCGAAGCTGGAGTGGAACCACCGCAAGATCCTGGCTCACCTCAAAGCACACTTCCCGGAAATAGAAAAAATCCCTGACCCCCCTCATTCCACCTCTTACAATTACCAGATCCCCGGCTTTCAGGGCACGGTGGGCATCATTGCTGCTTACAGCCGTACCTTTTGCGGCACCTGCAACCGCATAAGGATCACTCCCAAAGGCACACTCAAGACCTGCCTCTACGACGACGGGGTTTTCAACATCAAGCAAATACTGCGCGCCGGCGCCACAGACGAGCAGATGCAGGAAACCTTCCTGCAGGCGCTTGGAAACCGGGCAAAAGATGGCTGGGAAGCGGAAAAAAACCGTAAATTCGGTTTGCCGGTACAGGAGTCCATGTCAACCATTGGCGGATAATTGAACGATTAGCCGGCCGGCCCGTTACTTTAGAGATACTTAGTTATCGAGGCTACAGAAATACTTACTATTCCTGATAAGCAAAGAAACATATGATTCCGATTAAGGAAGCGACGAAGATCGTCCTCTCGCAAAGCAGGCATTTCGGCGAGGAGATCGTTCCCTTACGTGATGCAGTAGGCCGTGTGTTACGGCAGGACATTACGGCCGACCGTGATTTCCCCCCTTTTACCCGGGTCACCATGGATGGAATTGCCATCCGCTATAATGCTTACGCCAACGGGCAGCGCAAGTTTCCGGTGGAAGGCATGCAGCCCGCCGGCGCTCCTCAGCGCAAGCTGCTCAACCCCGAAGGCTGCCTGGAAGTCATGACCGGGGCCATTCTTCCCGAAAATACTGATACGGTCATCCGGTATGAGGATGTCAAAATGGAAAACGGCATAGCCAAGCTTCAGGCCGACAACCTTAAAAAGGGCCAGAATGCCCATGATAAAGGGCTGGACCGCAGAGCCGGCGCCGTGATCGTAAAAGCCGGCGCCGTGATCTCTCCCGCGGAGATCGGCGTAGCTGCTACTGTGGGCCTGGCCCGGCTGCAGGTCGCCAAACTGCCTACTGTAGCCATCATCTCCACCGGCGATGAACTGGTGGAAGTAGATGAAATGCCGGACCTCCACCAGATTCGCTCTTCCAACGTATACTCCATCGCCTCCGCGCTATCCCGCTGGGGCATCCATTCCGATAAGCTGCACATTTCCGACGATATGGACACCACCCGGGAAAAGCTGGCCGGCTGCCTGGAGCAGTACGATGTACTGGTGCTCAGCGGCGGGGGATCCAAAGGCAAGTTTGACTATGTGCCGGCGGCATTGAACGCCCTGGGCGTCAACAAGCTCTTTCACAAAGTAGCGCAGCGCCCTGGCAAACCTTTCTGGTTTGGAGAAGCTCCCAACGGCACGATCGTATTTGCCCTTCCCGGCAACCCGGTTTCCGCCTTCATGTGCACCATGCGCTATTTCCGCCCCTGGCTGCGCAAATGCCTGGAAATGGAACCTATGGGCTACGCTCATGCCGTCCTGGCCGAAGACTTCAAGTTCAAGCCTGACCTCACCTATTTCCTGCAGGTACGCACCTTCTTCGAAGCTGAAACCGGCCGGCTGATGGCCTTACCCGTAGAGGGCCATGGCTCTGGCGACCTGGCCAACCTGGTGGATGCCGATGCCTTTTTGGAATTGCCACAGGGAAAGGATAAATTTAAAAAAGGAAAGGCCTTTCCGCTGATCTTTTACCGGTAGGGGGACTGGGGGAAAAAAGAAAGGCTCAATGCACATTTCCCAAAGCCAAGTGGTGGCAATTAATTACCTAGCAATAACGCATGGAAAAAAAATTCACTCATCTCGATAAGGCCGGCAATCCAGCGATGGTCGACGTCGGCGAGAAACAGGCCAGCCGGCGCATGGCGCGGGCGCGGGCCGTCGTCGTACTGGGCGATGAGATCATGGGCCGCCTGGAGCAGGAAGAGATACACACCCGAAAAGGGCCGGTCTTTCAGACGGCCATACTGGCGGGTATTATGGGCTCCAAGAAAACCGGAGAGCTCATTCCCCTCTGCCACCCCCTGGGGCTGGACAACTGCCAGGTGGACATCCACGTGAATGAGGCGCGGGAAGTGGTCATCGATTGCACCGCCCGCATTACGGCCAAAACGGGCGTGGAAATGGAAGCCCTCACCGGGGCTACGGTAGCTGCGCTTACCATTTACGATATGTGCAAGGCCTTTTCCCACGATATTGTGATCAAAGAAACCAGGCTGATGGAAAAAACAGGCGGCAAGCGGGATTTTAAACGGGAGGAATAGTTCGTATCTTTGTATCGACCCCAGCTGCAATAATATTAAATGACTGATCATGCCATCAGATAAAGATAAAAAGCATCAAAAACACGCCAAGCTGGCCCGTCCGGCTTTCGGCGAATTCCACCGCCACGAGTGGTCGGTCCTGGGTACGCCCTGCGAAAAGATCAAGAAGCTGGCTTACGGCATCATCGACCGGCTGAGCGAAAGCTACCGGGTGGGGTATGTGGATGCGGACCATGCCAGCGCGGATGCAGAGGAAGAGAACGGCAAAAAAAACCGCGAAGGGGCTATGGCCCACGGTGCGCGCATGCAGTATACCGACAAGATCAACTACCACCGCTTTGACTTCGAGGCCAAGATGGAAACCTACCATTTCCGAAGCCATTTCAACGCACAGGACGCCGTGATCGTCAACGGCAATCACTTCTCCGCCAAAAAGCAGATCGTCGTCATCGACCCGAAAAAGGAGGATTCGCTGAAGCGCAAGCTGGACCGCCTGACGGACGTGCGCCTTATCCTGCTGGCCGAAGGCGCCAACATGGCCTATTCCTGGTTAAAGGAAGAGCTGGAAGGTTTTAGCAATATCCCCCAGATGAAGCTGGAAGACGTGGCGGGCATCGCCATCCTCATCGAGAAGGAGCTCGCAGCCGCACAGGCCCCCCTGTACGGGCTGGTGCTGGCGGGTGGTAAGAGCGAGCGCATGGGGCAGGATAAGGGCCTGATCGAGTACCACGGCAGGCCGCAAAGGGAACACCTGGCGGGCCTGCTTGAACCGTTCTGCAAGGAAGTCTTCATCTCCTGCCGTCCCGAACAGGCGGACCAGATCGATAAGCCGCTGGTAGATTCATTTGCCGGGCTGGGCGCCATGGGCGGCATCCTCTCCGCATTCCGCAAGAAGCCCGACGTGGCCTGGCTGGTCGTCGCCTGTGACCTGCCGCTGCTCGACAACGACACCATCAGCCAGCTGGCCGGCTACCGCAACCTGTCTAAAGTAGCCACGGCCTTCAACAGCCCGGCCAGCGAATTTCCGGAGCCGCTCATTGCCATCTGGGA
>CAYVVK010000615.1:0-4171 GCA_964454855.1 uncultured Phaeodactylibacter sp.
CCTATCCTGGCTAATTTTTTCCGGGATTTATTTGGCTATGTTAAATCAGGCAGGTGAGAAGGGGTTCCAGCGGCAAAAAGCCTACAAAATTTTGCTTTAGGGGTACTTTTGCCCCCGTGCTGAATAGTTACGATGAAAAAATCTATTTTCCCCGGCGGCCCGATGCAACGGTTCTTAAAACACCTTGTCCTTTTCACTGTACTGTAACTTTTGGGAAGCTGATCCGTCACTTCTGAGAACGGCTTCTTATCCAATACTTTTTTCGTGCTTGGCCATCAGGCTCGAAGGGGCGTTTGTACGCCCTTTTCGACGGGCATAGTTATATCATTACATCATAAAAAAACTGTTATTATGAAGAACTTTACACTTTCGTTCTTAGGGGCACTTGCCCTGCTCTTCTTTGTGGCCACAGCGCATGCGCAGAGCACCGGCTCAGAAAGCGGAGAGATCGTGATCATTCAGAAGGTAGAACATGAGGATGGCACATTTACCACTGTCAAAAAGCGCCTTCAGAAAGGAGAAGATATCGGCGCCATTGCGGAGAAATTCAAAAACATCGATGGAAAGAATGTCGAAATTCACGTCCTTTCCGACGGCCGGAAAATAGAACTCAGAGGAGATAAAGAAGAAGGAGAAACAGTATTTTTCTTCCGCGAGGCCAAAGCGCAGGGGCAGGAAATGGATGAGCTATCCGAAGAAAAGGAAGCAGTGGAAAAAGAACTGGAGCAGATGCACATCATCATCCACGATAAGGACATTGAGAATTACGACTTCAGCGGACACTTCAATAATATGCAGTGGACGCAGGATGAGAGCAGGGTATCCCGCACCCGCCGGGAAGAGGCCACCAAGGCTTTCCTCGGAGTTTATCCCGGGAATTCGGATGACGGCCTGGGCGTTAAACTTACCGGTATAGTTTCCGGTAAAGGGGCTGAGGCTGCCGGCATGCAGCAGGGCGATGTACTTGTCTCCCTGGCTGGTATGCCAACCAATGGGGTATACGGGCTGCGTGGCACTTTGTCCAGGCTTCAACCCGGAGAAACCGTACAGGCCGAAATTTTGCGCGACGGGCAGGCCATGCAATTGCCGGTCGCACTGGGAGAGAAAACCTATATGCGCACCGTATTGAATGAAGACAGAGATCCCTGTGAAGTGTTCATTGGCGTCTATGTTGGTGGAAAGGCTCACATCGGGAAAGGCGTGCAGGTCACGGGCATCATCGGCAACACGCCAGCCGAGGAATCCCGGATGGAAGCAGGAGACATCATCCTGTCCCTGGACGGCGTACCGGTAAATGACAATGCCGAGCTACTCACCGAGCGCAACAGGCACGAACCCGGGCAGGAATTCCGCCTCACCATCCAAAGGGGCAAGGAGGAGCTGACTGTCGATGCCCGTTTCAAAAGCTGTGAGGAGGAGCCGGTCCAGGAAGAGGTGATCTCCGAAGAGGCCACAGAGCCCGAGATCCAAATGCCGGACAATACACTTCAACTGGAGCGCTACAACGCCTTCCCCAACCCCTCGTTCGGAGAGGTCACCTTGCAGTTTGAGGCAGAAGCCATACCCACTGAGATCATGCTTTCCGATGCCAGCGGCAGGGTCATCTATCGCGAAAATCTCCGCAATTTCGATGGCTACTTCAACAAGGAGCTTAGCCTGCGTGAGGCCATGCCCGGCAACATTACCCTGACCATCCGCCAGGATGACAAGCTGATCACCAAGCAATTGGTGCTGCTGAACCGCGCTTAGACTTTATTTAGTGCTTTGGGTACGCAATTACTTAGCCCCCAGAGCACCAGCATAGCACTTTTAAGATCGGGCCGGCGGATGCCGGCCCTTTTTTTGTTACGGATTCTGGCAATTGTTTTCTTTCTTTGAGATTACCGGGCATTACAAATGGCCCTTTTGCCTATCATAAAGAAAAAAACAATCGATTGTGTACTTACTTGGCTGTGATATTGGAAGCTCTTCGATAAAGGCGGCTCTGGTGGATGCCGAAAGCGGCGAAACCAAAGGCATTGCCAAATCTCCGGAAATAGAACTGTCTATTCAGGCGCCGCAGGCCGGCTGGGCAGAACAGGATCCGGAAGTATGGTGGGAACACCTGGGCAAGGCCTGCCGGAAATTACTGCGAAAAACCGGCATCTCCCCGGATGAGGTAGGAGGTATTGGCATCGCCTATCAAATGCACGGCCTGGTGCTGGTGGATGAACAGAAGAACGTGCTCCGCCCCTCCATCATCTGGTGCGACAGCCGGGCGGTGGCCATCGGCGATAAGGCCTTTGAGGAGATGGGCCAGGAGCTATGCCTGCGAAATTTATTGAACTCGCCCGGCAACTTCACCGCCTCCAAGCTGCGCTGGGTAAAAGAAAATGAACCGGATCTCTACGAAAAGGCCTACAAATTCATGCTGCCGGGCGATTTTATCGCCATGAAAATGACCGGGGAGATACTGACCACTCCTTCCGGGCTTTCGGAAGGTATTTTCTGGGATTTCACCCGCAATGAGCCTTCCCGGGACATTCTGGACTACTACGGCATAGATACCTGCCTGCTTCCCGAGATCCGCCCTACCTGCTCCCTGCAGGGGCGCCTGACGGAGGAAGCGGCAACATCCCTAGGCCTGAAAGCCGGCATCCCGATAGTATACCGGGCGGGGGACCAACCTAATAATGCCTTGGCGCTCAACACGCTGCATCCAGGCCAGGTCGCAGCAACAGGTGGGACTTCCGGGGTCGTTTACGGAATCGTCGACAGGCCGCTGTACGATCCGCAGTCGCGCGTCAATGGTTTTGTGCACGTCAACCACAGTGCAGAGGATCCGCGCATTGGCGTGTTGCTCTGTATCAACGGCTCCGGTATTCAGTATAGCTGGGCCAAGCAGCAGGTAGGCGGCAATGCCACCAGCTATGAGCAGATGGAAAAGATGGCCAGTGAGGTGCCCACGGGCTCCGACGGGCTGATCGCCCTTCCGTTCGGCAATGGAGCCGAACGCATGCTGAATAACCGCAACCTGGGCGCTCAGATCCTCAACCTGCACTTCAACCGCCACGAACAAAAGCACATCTACCGGGCCGCCCTGGAAGGAGTGGCCTTTGCCTTCGCTTATGGGATGAACATCCTTAAAGAGATGGGGCTCAGCGTAGATACCCTGCGGGTGGGCAATGACAACCTTTTCCAGTCCTCCGTATTTTCCTCCACCATCGCCACCCTGATGAATTGCCGGATCGAAGTGGTGGAGACGACCGGCGCGATAGGTGCCGCCAAAGCGGCTGGCGTTGCGACAGGCTTCTACACTGATCTCGACGAGGCCACCGGGCGGCGGAAGGTGCTTAAAGCCATAGAGCCCGAGCCCGGACCAGCGCCTTTCCAACAGGCCTACGGCCACTGGGAAAATGCCCTGCAACACTTTCTGAATAACAATAGCTAAAAAAAGACAACTATGTCTGCGAAAACGCCAACATCCGATGTCGTCATTGGGAACAAAGAGTACTTCAAAGACATCGGCAAGATAATTTACGAGGGCAGTGAATCCGATAATCCTCTCGCTTTTAAATGGTACGATGAGAACAGAGAAGTGGCCGGTAAAACCATGAAAGAACACTTCAAATTTGCCGTGGCCTACTGGCACTCTTTCTGCGGCACCGGCGGCGACCCTTTCGGCGCTCCTACCAAAGATTTTCCCTGGCTGGGTGGCAAGGGGCCCCTGGAAGAGGCCCGCAATAAGATGGATGCCGCCTTCGAGTTCATCACTAAACTGGGCATTCCCTATTACTGCTTCCACGATTTCGACCTGGTGGCGGAAGGAGACAGCATCGCCGAATCGGAAAAGCGCCTGGAACAGATCACCGGCTATGCCCAGGAAAAGCAAAAGGCCTCAGGGGTGAAGCTGCTCTGGGGCACCGCTAACCTCTTCAGCCACCCCCGCTACATGAACGGCGCCGCCACCAATCCTGATTTTGCGGTGGTGGCCCATGCCGGCGCCCAGGTGCGCAACGCCCTGGATGCCACCATTAAGCTGGGAGGAGAGAACTACGTTTTCTGGGGTGGGCGGGAAGGCTATATGTCCCTGCTGAACACCAATATGAAAAAGGAGCTGGAACACCTGGCGCGCTTCCTGCATATGGCTAAAGACTACGCCCGCAGCCAGGGTTTCAAAGGGAACTTCTTC
>CAYVVK010000616.1:0-4159 GCA_964454855.1 uncultured Phaeodactylibacter sp.
ACCGCAAGGCGGAGGTCGGCTTCTGGCTGCTGCCCGAGCACTGGGGCAAGGGCCTGATGACGGAATGCATGCCCGCCATCTGCGACTACGGCTTCGAAGAGATGGGCCTGCACCGCATCGAGGGCTTTGTGGAAACGGAGAACATCAACTGTAAGAAGGCTCTGGACAAGCTGCGGTTCACCCTGGAAGGCAGCATGGTGGATTGTGAAGTGAAGAACGGGCGGTTCATCAGTTTGGATATTTATGCGAAGCTCGTGCCGCGATCATTCTGATCGCGAGGCTTTTAAGACGTTGGAACGTCGGAACGTCGGGACGTTGGAACGTTAAAACGTTGGAACGTTGGCGGAAGGAATTCCCTATCTTTGCCGAAAAGCCCCTGTATATGAAATGGCTCTGTCTTCCTCTTTTTCTCTGTAGCGGCGCCCTGCTGGCCCAAACGCCCGTCCCCGTGGCCGAACTGACCATAGAGATCGGCGCCAACGATGAAACCTCCCTCTACTACGGCTTCGAAAAAGGCGATGAGATCATCGTCGATCTCGAAGTGCAGGACGGCAAAGCGCTCAAGGCCTTTGAGATCATAGAGCACCCGGAAAATTCACGGGTACTGGCTTACGAGGCCGAAGGTTTCATCAGCAAGCGTCTGAAGGTGAACCAGCGTGGCATTTTCCAGTTTCGCTTTAAAAATACCCACCTCCTGTCTAAGCGCCTGTGCCGGGTAGAAATTGCCCGCCTGCCGGCCAGCCCCGCCACTGCAAATTTCAATACGGCGGTGCGCTGGGAGGAGCGCATAGACACTACTTACAAGGTACAGTCGGAAACCATACATTCCGGCATTCAGGTAAAAGAGGTGCAGAAGCGCCGCCGGGTGCTGGCCAGGGTAGACACCAATGTGGTTACCCTGCTCGATAAGCTGGAGCGCGTACACTCCCGCACCCACCTCAGCACCGATAACGTCAGCCGGCTCACCTTCGAATTACCGGCCAACCGCTATGAGCCCGGCGCGGAAGATCCCGTTTACGTGTCTGAAACCACTTCCTGGGCCTATTGGATAGGCACCGGCGAGGAAGTCCGCGAATGGTACGAAAAGGCCAATGGCAGCGCCGTCTCCCGCATTGCCAAAGGGCTGACGAAAGGCGCCGTCAGTGTGGGGCTGGTCTCCTCCGGCTACGGTGCCCTGGCGCTGCTGGCCATCGAGGGCGTTTCGGTATTCACCAACCCGCCTTCCGGAGAGAATGTCAAGTACACCCTGCTGAAACAGGAAGGAGAGGACTACCGCGAGCTGGCCAGCGGCAACAGCATCACCGGCTTCGGCCGGGTGGATAACCTCACCCAGGGCCGCTTCGCCATCCAGCTGGAAAATGACAACTACATCGAGGGCATCAACGTGAATGTGAAAGTGGTGGCCGTCACCGTTTCCAAAACCTACAGGGACGAATATTACACCGAAACCTCCGAGGTGCCGGTCAACCAGTCTACCGTGGTGAGGGAGCCTCTCATCCGCCGGGTACGGGTGCCGGTGCTGGGGGAGCAGTGAGGGGGGAGCGTCAGGACGTTGGAACGTCAGAACGTCAAAACGTTGGAACGTCAGAACGTCAGAACGTCAAAACGTCAGAACGTTGGGACGTCAGAACGTTGGAACGTCAACACACTATTTTAGCTAATTTCCCTTTCATTTTTCCTACATTTGAGTAACCTTCAATAAACCAGCCGCCGAGCGGCAAATCAATCCACAATTGCAGACCATAGACGACGTCCTCCAGGAACTTGGCCGCATCACCGATCAGGCGATTGCCGACAATGAACACCTCGGCGTGTTCGCCTACGTCTACTGGCGCACGACGGCGGAGATCAAGCGGGGCATAATCCAGGGCCGCTTTGAAGACGGCCCCCGTATGGAGCGCATGGATGTGATCTTTGCCAAAAGGTATATCGATGCCTACCACCAGTATCGTGCCGGGCAGCCTGTCAGCAAGGTATGGCGGCTGGCCTTTGATGCCCGCCGGGAGCCCATCACCCTTTTGCAGCATCTGCTCTTGGGTATGAATGCCCACATCAATCTCGACCTGGGTATTGCTGCGGCCGATGCTGTGCCCGGCTCTGCCATCCATGAACTGGAAAAGGATTTCATGACGGTGAATGCGATCCTCGCCGAGATCGGGGATGAGATGCAGGAAAGGCTCAGCCGGGCCTCCCGCCTGCTGTTCCTGCTCGACTGGGTGGGTGGCCGCAAGGATGAGCAGATCGTGAACTTCAGCATCGGCAAAGCACGGGGTTTCGCCTGGGAAGTGGCCGTCGGCCTGGCCAAACTCGACGGCCGGGGCCGGGAGGACACCATTCGCGGAGTGGACGAAACGGCTACTCAGGTAGGAAAAGCCGTGCTGAGGCCTCCCGGCCGGCTGCTGCCCTGGGTGCTGCGGCTGATACAGCGCTGGGAGGAGAAGGAAGTGGGGAGAGTGGTGGAACTGCTTAAGGGTGAAAGGCGGAATAATCCTAAATCCTGAATGTCTAAATCAGCTCTATTGAGGATTGAGAGATTTACTCCGTCAGTCGCTTCGCTCGTGTAGGATTTAGGAGGTGTGCCCTGCTTCCGGCTGCCTTGCCCCCCAATCAAGAATCAAGATTCAAAAATTTGCAAATTTTTGAATCTTGATTCTTGATTCGCGCCTGTTCCCGTTTTTTTTTCCCTGCTGGCTTGAGGATCGGGACACGCTCGCCTGTGCGCCCATCCGGGCCGAAGGCGGCATACAAACCTATTTCAGGCCCAAATTCGGCATATCTCCGGCAGTGTGGGAGTTATTGAACCGGTAAGACAGGCTGAAATTGATCAGGTAATCGGCGAAGGCGGCATCCCCGTTGCGCTCCTGCCCGGTGAGCTCTTCCGTTTCCCGGTCGGTCAGGCTCTGTGGGCGGTTGCGGTACATAGCCACCGGTACAGATAGGTTGAGGTTGAAATTGCCCTGCATGAAGTTGATGCCCGGTTCTAGGGACAGGGCCTTGCCGGGCCGGCGAAACCCGCTGCTGCCGCCAAGCAGGTCTTCCACCGGCACTCCTTCGTAGCGGGCGCCCAGGGAGAAGCCAAGGGATTGCAGGGGAACCGAGTAGTTGAAGCCCGCCCGTATGGCGTACTGGTCGGGCACCGACATGATGGCCTCGTTCTGTAGTATAGGGCTGAGGGTTTCGCGGAAAGTGCGCACGCCATTGGTTTCCCGGGGATTGGCCAGATAGAAGAAGGAGCCATAGGCGTAGAGGTTGTTCCCCACTTTCTGATAGGCCTGCATGTCCAGGGTAATGCCGAAGCCGCCGTCTCCCGGCTGAATAGACTGGTCGACCGGGCGGGTTTGGGGGCTGCCTTCCGGGCCGACGTTGTAGAAAATGTCGGTAGCGTTGTAATTGCCGGTGGGTAGTTTGACGCCCAGCCCCAGGGCCAGGTTGCCCTCCGGGTGCTTCTCGGGAGCAAAGAGCCAGTAGCCGATGCCCAGGCGCATGTCGGCCAGGCCGCGGGAGTAGGTCGTATTGCGCTCCTCCCGGCCGTGCTCATAGAGCGAAGAGCGGGTATTGATCACAAAAGGCAGGGTAAAGGCAGCATACCAACGCGGGCTGATGCCGTAGTTGAGGGCAATGTCCCAGGCGTGGGCATGGTTGACCACTTCGGTGGAATTGGCTACCCGGTCGGGCTCCTCGTGGGTGCCCCGGAAGTGGCGAAACGATTTAAAGTAGCGGTAGTTCATGCCGATCTGCCAGTCGCCGCCTGACAAAAGGTTGGAAGCCAGGTTGTTGCCCCCGCAGCTAGAGAAGTGGCGGATGGCCACGCAGCCCTGCGCGGAAAGCTGTTGAAGACAAAGGGTGGAAAAAAAGATCAGTATTATTGATTTGAAGTTGAATTCCATTTTGTGAGGTTTTGTGGAATGGGGGCTGTAGGTGCTATAGATGCTGTAGATGCTGGCTACAGCAAACATATCCATGACGGTTGCATTCCGTTGAGAGATAATTAAAGCGAAATGGTAGTACAGCAGGCAATGGCCAGTCGGCAGGGAAGGAGCGTTCGCAAACTGAAAACTGCTTTCAGCTGCTGTAGCCCCAAGGCACGGAAAGCCAGCTGCCCATTGCAAACTGCTCACTGCAAACTGCTCACTGCAAACTGCTCACTGCAAACTGCTCA
>CAYVVK010000617.1:0-4157 GCA_964454855.1 uncultured Phaeodactylibacter sp.
AGGCCGGGGCCGGCCTGCCGAGCCCGTGCTTTCATTCATCTTCGCCGATAAAATCTTCTCGCCTGATGTCGAGCCGCCGCATCTTTGATGCCAGGGTTCGGCCGTTGAGCTTGAGGAGGCGGGCGGCGCCTTGGGGCCCGGTCACGCGCCAGTTGGTGCGGCGCAGAGCCTCTATGATATAGTCGCGCTGCATGTCCTCAAAGGATTTGAAAACACCGTCTTTTTGGTTCTTATCTTTCGGCAGCCCTTGTTTGGGAAAGCTATCCTTCAGGTTGAGCGTTTTGCCATTACTGAGAATAACGGCGCGCTCGATGATGTTTTCCAGTTCGCGGATATTTCCGGGGAAATTGTAGGCCTTGAGCTTGTCCAGTGCGCCCTGCGGGATGCGCTCTATATTTTTTCCGGCCTTGTCACTGTATTTACGGACGAAATATTTGACCAGCAGGGGTATATCTTCCCGCCTTTCCCGCAGGGGAAGGTTATTGACGGGAAACACATTCAGGCGATAGAAGAGGTCTTCGCGGAATTCCCCTTCGTTGACCATCTGCACCAGGTTGCGGTTGGTAGCGGCAATGACGCGTACATCCGCTTTGAGGGTCTGGGTGCCACCAACTCTTTCGAATTCCCCTTCCTGCAAGACCCGCAGTAGTTTGGTTTGCAGGCCCAGGGGCATTTCGCCGATCTCATCCAGGAAAATGGTGCCCTGGTGAGCCAGTTCAAACCGCCCCTTCTTTTGCTGATAAGCGCCGGTGAAGGCTCCCTTTTCGTGTCCAAAGAGTTCACTTTCGATAAGCTCTTTAGGCAGGGCAGCACAATTTACCTTGATAAGCGGGTCATCGTCACGTTTGCTGAGAATGTGAATGGCGCGGGCCAGCAGTTCTTTGCCCGTGCCGGTCTCTCCGATGATCAGCACGGTGGCGTCGGTGGCGGCTACCTGTTCCACCTGCTTGAGTACCTTTTTATACCTGGCAGACTGGCTGATGATGTTGTTGAAATTGTATTTCAGGTTGATCTCTTCCTTCAGCAGGGTATTTTCCTCTTTCCGCTTTTCCGACAGTTCGCTTACCTTGTTGATGGCTTCCTCAAGCTCCGCTTCTTTTTTCTTGCGCTCCGTAATATCCCGAACGTAGGCGCAGGCAAGTTCCCGGCCTTCATAAATGAGGTAGTTGATGTTAATATCGGCCGGGAAACTTTCGTTTCCGGAAAGGAGCCGGCTTTCCAGAGTGAGGGTTTTCTTTTCGCGGAGTAGCTCCCAGGCCTCATCCATATCCGGTTTATGGCCTTTGGAGAAGAGGCTTGCCCACTCCTTGCCTTCAGCGGTATTCTTGCCGAAGGCCGTGAGCGCGGCCTGGTTGGCATAGGAGAGCGTGCCGTCGGGCCTGATCCAGAAGACCATGTCGCTGGCGTTATCCAGCGTGAAGTGAGTCAGGCGCAGGCTGGCATCCCGTTTCTTCTTGAGCCGCCAGTCTCTGGCGAATATACAGTTGACCTCCTCACCTTTGAATCGGATGAGGTTCATGGAGCAATAGACGGGAATGAGGGTGCCGTCCTTGGCTCGCAGGGTCACTTCGATTTCTGCTTCGAGCTTTTGCCGGAGGATGTCCCAGTTCTTCTCCCGGTCCTCAGCGGAGAACTCATGGATCAGGTCCAGCCCTTTCATTTCCTGTATTTCCTGCTGAGAATACCCCAGCTTTTCGCTTACGGCATTATTGGCATAGGAGATGGAGCCATCGGCGCGTTCCCAGAAGATCATCTCGCGGGCGTGGTCGATGGTGAATTTGGTGAGGTGCAGGTCTTCGTTCCGGCTGTCGAGGAAAGAGATATCCTGAAGAGTGCCATAGAGCTTGATGGTCTGCAATTCCGAAGTAAGGGGAACGGTATTTATCGCCAGGCGGCGGAAGCTGCCGTCCGAAATTTTGAGGATGAGTTCCTGTTCAAAAGGTTTACCTTCCGTGATGGCGGCGTGGAGTTTTTTTTCGAGCAGGGAGAATTCTTCCGGATGCAGCCTTTTTCTCAGGAACTGCCCTATGGCTTTTTTATCGGAAAGCAACTGGCGCTTCGGGCTGAGGCCGGTAAGCTTGTAAATTTCCTTACTGGCCCGTATCTCGTCATGCACCAGGTCCCATTCCCAGCCCCCCAGCTTACTGACGCGGGCGGCCAGAGAGAGGAGGTCTTTATAGCGGTTGGCCTCGAGTTGGTTCTTTACTCCGAGCAAGGCATAGCCATTTTCGCCTCCCTTGATAAAGATGCCCTGAAGCGAAACGGGAAAGAGCATTTCCTCTACCGTCATATGTTCGGCTTCCAGTGAAAAGCTTCCCTTCTCTCTGAGCTGCTTCCAGTATTTTTTCCACTGCAGCATGCTCATGTAAGGGTTGATCTCGAAGATGCGCTTTTCAGCAAGTTCTTCGGGCGTGTATCCCAGGTCTTCCGCCACCTGAGGGGAGGCGGTGAGTATGTGGCCGGAAATATCCAGCAATAAGGTACCTAGCCCGAAGGATCCCAGGATCTTCTGATAGGAAGGAAGAGCCTGCAATTCCGCTGCTTTAGGATCCAATAGGTTGGTGGAAGCCTCATCCATTAATAGCCGCTGCTTTTAAGATATTGAATAATAAACCCGCCCTTATAATTTAACAAATTACCAAATAAAAAGAAAGGGTTGGCGAGAAATAAGGCATATGATCTTTATCAACCGGGGTCAGAAAATGGAAGCATCTTTTCGGCGGCGGTCCAGTTCTTCCACAATGATCTTTTCGATCAGGCGGGCGCTTTTGATGGCCCTGAACCTGCGGTTGACCAGTACGTTGCCAATGACAAATGCCAGGATGGAAAGAGGGATCATGCTCAGGGTGCAGTAAACGCCCACCGTAAAACCCAGGCTCTGGAAGAGAAAGCACAGCGCGATGGAAGCAGTGATGGCACCGCCACAGAGGAGGACCAGCTGCCGGTAATAAGCCAGTTTTTGAGATTCCCTGTCCAGCCGCCTGAGCAATTGGTGTAGCTCTTTGGTCGGGTAACATCGGGCACCGAAAGAAAGGATCTGCAGGAAATCGTCATTGGCTTCTCTTTCAATTCGGTTGATCTGGCGGTTGAGGAAATAGTTTTTCATCAAAGGGTCTCTTTGGCAAATGAACAATCTTTACAAATTTAAAACTTTTCAGCGTCAGATGTTTGTTCCGATAATAGCCTTAACAAGGCCTTAAGGGAAGTCCATGCTTCATTCGCAGGCATTTATCTGACGGCCGGTACGAGCGGCTATCTTTTCAACGTATTTTTCGGGCCTAAACTTATTTTTCAGGCCACTTTGTGTCATAATTCTTACTTTTCCGAAGACCGGGCGCTCCTGCCAGGCCCGGTCGTGCAGGCCGAACAACCAGGCTACATTGGTGAAGGAATTGCAGTCTCGGCCATCCAGGAAATATTTATTGTTGAGATACAGCGCGCGCGAATAGGCTTCTTCGGGGCCCGGTGACCAGGCCAGGATCTGCTTGCCCCAGTACATGCGCATGTAGTTGTGCATGAAGCCGGTGTACTTCATTTCCATCATGGCGGCGTTCCAGTAGGGGTCGTGGGTTTGCGCATTTTCCAGTTCCCTGGCGGAATAGAGGTGTTGCCGTTCATCACGGGCGTGCTCTTCCAGGGTGTCTTTAGCCCAGCCGGGAAGCCCCAGCCGGCCGAATTCATCATAGCGGGGATGATAATAACAGTAATTGATGGCCAGTTCGCGCCGCACGAGCAGTTCTTCGATGAAGGCCTCTGCATCCGGGCTGCCGGCAGCCTCTTGTTTTACTTCCCGAATGAGCCAGGCGGGCGCCACCTGCCCAAAGTGCAGGTACATGCTCATGTGCGAAAGGTGGTCCGTATGCGCCTGGTTGCGGTTGTCTTCGTACTTCGCCAGGTGCTCGTCCAGGAACTGCCGGAAGGCCTGCCGGGCCTGCTTCATGCCGCCGCGGAAGTGCTGGCTGACGGGCTCTACGCTGTGGTCGATATCCATCGAGGCAACGAGAGCCGGCAAGCTGTCCAGTGATTCGCCGGTCACGTTCAGGTAGCGGCTGTCCTTTGGCGGCTGGCCGGAAAAAGGGTCGTCGAGGTATTTCTCATACTGGCCCATCAGTTTTTTGCGGATGGTCCGGGCAGCGTATTCCTTTTTATCAGAGGCT
>CAYVVK010000618.1:0-4154 GCA_964454855.1 uncultured Phaeodactylibacter sp.
CGGTGAACACCTGTATCTTGCCGCCGCAGCTCAGGCCCACCGCCCAGGCCTCCTCATCGGCCACACCGAAGGCCAGCCGCTTGGCCCTTCCCTGCTCGATCAGCGGAATGGCTTCCCGGATGACCGCGCCTTCCACACAGCCCCCGCTCACCGAGCCGGCCATTTCCATGTCTTTGGAAACCAGCATGGTGGAACCCACCGGGCGGGGGGAAGACCCCCAGGTATTGATGACCGTGGCGATGGCGAATTCATGATCTTTATCGGTCCAGTCCTGGAGATAGGGCAGCAATTCTTTCATTTTTAACTATTTTTAGGAAAGGCATCTGAATTTACAGCAGTATAATAAAATTACAACCAATATTCCATGACTTCAGTTGACAAGCCGTTGTGTAACTTCCAAACCCTGAGGGGCCATCAGCTTGTTCTAAAGATCAAACGGTTTGCTAACCAAAAATAAAACCATGCCGACCATACAATTCACTACGGCCTTACAGCGCTTTTTTCCCACCCTGGAAGCGCAGGAAGTTTCCGCAGGAACGGTAGCAGAAGTACTCGAGCAGGCGGAAAACCTGTATCCGGGCATCAAAGAATACATCGTGGATGAACAGGGACGCCTGCGCAAGCATGTCAACATCTTCCTCAGCGGGGAGCTCATTAAAGATAAAGAAACCCTTCAGGATGAGGTGGGGGAAAAGGATGAGGTGTATGTGTTTCAGGCGCTTTCCGGAGGGTAATAAGGCTGCTACATTGTTGAGCGTAGCGAAACCCGGATGGGCTGAATTGTTATATTGTTAAATTGCTGGTGCCTGGGCAATGTCGGTTTGCTTGCGCTGCTTCGGTAGCAGGGCTGAAAAGCTTTATTTTTTTAGCGTTCCGAGTAGATTGTTATATTGTTGAGCATCGCAAAACCGGCCTTGGTATATTGTTGCGCGGAGTAGTTCCTTCCGCCAAAAGTAAATAAATCGACTGCCATACATGAAGCTTCTCGTTGGTACTTCTAAAGGCCTTGTTGTTTTCGATCGTTCTTCTTCCTGGAAAGTAGAAAAGGTACACTTTACTGGTATGCCGGTCTCCATGCTATACGTTGACCCGCGTACCCACACCTGGTGGGCGGGCCTGGCACACCGGCACTGGGGGCAGAAGCTGCATTTTTCGGAAGACGAAGGCCGCAGCTGGGGGAGTGTGCCCATGCCCAAATATCCCGCTGGCGCGGAGTTTCGCCCTGGTAAGCCCGCTACCTTAAAAAAGGTTTGGTGCATGCAGCAGGCCGGGCCTGCTAAGCCCGGTGGCCTGTGGCTGGGTACTGAACCCGGCGGCCTGTTCTACAGCGAGGATAACGGTCGGCATTTCGAACTGGTGGAAAGCCTCTGGAACCACCCCAGCCGTAAGGATGAGAACCAGTGGTTCGGCGCCGGCCGGGACTACCCCTTCATTCACTCTATCGTTGTTGATCCCCGTGATGAAGAGCACGTGTACATCGCCGTCAGTTGCGCCGGCGTGTTTGAGACAAAAGACGGAGGGGAGAGCTGGGCGCCCCGAAACAACGGGCTGGTGGCGGCCTATTTGCCCGATCCCGGTGTCGAAGTCGGGCACGACCCCCACCTGCTCCTCGCCTGCCGGGCCAATCCGGATGTACTCTGGCAGCAGAACCACTGCGGCATTTTCCGCAGTACCAACGGGGGGCAGAACTGGGATAACGTGACCGATAAGAATGGCCTGGCCGACTATGGCTTTGCCCTGGCCATTGATGACGAGGACCCTCTGAAAGCCTGGGTCATCCCCGCCGTCAGCGATGAGGTGCGCGTAGCCCCCGGCCTGGCGCTATGCGTTTGCCGTACTGAAGACGGGGGCCGGTCCTGGCAACCACTGCGGAAGGGGCTGCCCCGGGAGCATTGCTTTGACATCGTTTTTCGCCATTCCCTGGCCAATCGGGCTAATGTGCTTGCCTTTGGTTCTACTACCGGCAACCTTTACCTTTCGGATGATTATGGAGATAGCTGGCGCTTGTTGTCTGCGCACCTGGCACGAGTGGAAGTGGTGGCTTTCGCCTGATTTTATAATCAGTAACTGCCTATACTCCTTTTGCCTTAAAAGTGAACGGCAGGGAAATATTGCTAACTTGGCAAAATCAAAACCTACGCCATGAAAGAACTTCTTTTATTGTTCACCATCCTATTGAGTTATAATCTTCTTTCCGCCCAGCCACAGGAAAATTATGAATATGCGCATTGTGAGCGAGACATGATCCGCCACGGCGTGCAGGCTGTGCTGATGTGTAACGGGCTGTTCACCTCCAACCGCAGCCTCGACCAGGTTTTTGACCAGGAGCTGGCCTACCTGCCGCAGCCGGTGGGCACGGCCCGGGGAGGCGATTATTTCATCGACTGGGAGCGCAAAGCGGTGGCTGTAGGTACGCCCGGCGGCACCCCGGTAATGCGGGCGGCCTTCCGCGAAGGAATCGGTTGCGTGGTGCTGGCGCCCGATCAGACATTTGAAGACATTGACAAGCTCCCCAGCCTCGATATGCCGCCCCCGCCCGGTGACCCGGCGGAGATCCCCTGGCCTCAGGGCGACCTGATCAAAGAGGCGCCCCTCCCAAAAGAAGTAGATGAGGAAGCCCTGGCCGCCGCTTCCGACTGGGCCTTCGAGCGCGAATCGCCGGAGCAGATAACACTAAGCTTACTGGTGGTGCATAAGGGCCAGCTTATCCATGAACGCTACGCGCCGGGCGTGGATATGTTTACCCGCACCCGCACCTGGTCGACCGCCAAGAGCATTGCCGTCACACTGATCGGCATGCTGGCCGACGAGGGCAAGCTGGCCCTGGATGAACCGCTGGGATTAGAATGGTTGCCCGAACACCCGTCCCCTGAGGCCGATCCACGTTCCGCCATCACGCTACGCCATGTGCTCCATATGTCCAGTGGGCTATATCCCGTTGACAACCAGCGCATGGAATACGCCACCGGCTCCGGCCTGGCCTACTGGGCGGGCGCCAGCTCCGTGAATGGGGCGCTCAGCCGCGGGCTGGTCCGCATGCCCGGTTCGGTATGGGATTATGAGAACTACGACACCATCCTCGGTGTGCTGGCCATGAAGAAGGCCATTGGAGATAAACAGGCGTATCTGGAGTTTCCCCGTAAAGCCCTGCTGGACCGCATCGGCATGCGCAATACCCTGCTGAGCACCGACCGCTTCGGCGATTTCATCCTCAGTAGCCAGGTGTACACCAACGCCCGCGACCTGGCGCGCTTCGGCCTGCTCTATCTGAATAATGGGGTGTGGCAGGGCGAACGCCTCTTGTCGGAAGACTGGATCGAATTCGTCCGCACTCCGGCCCCCTCCACCGCCAAACGGGGCAACTTCTACGGCGGGCAGTGGTGGCTGGTGCCTGACGACAGGGAGGACGTGCCTAAGGACGCCTACTCCACTGCCGGCAACCGCGGGCAGTATGTCATTGTGGTGCCTTCTCATGAGTTGGTCATTGTACGCCGCGGGCTGGATTACGGCCGACAGGGGTTTGACCGTTGGGATCTGACGCGGGAGGTGTTGAAGGCCTTGCCGAAATAATACAATAGTCCACCCATTTAATACAATAGTGCGGGCAACCCTCTGCCTATAGGGGCAACTTTGGGATGTCATTCTCCTGAATACACCTTAAATTGTTGTCATGCAAATACTATCACACCCGGCTACCGATATAGAAGCGGTACAACGCTTCCAGGATTCAAAAGACCCCGACAGCTTCAGCCTGTTATACAAGCGCTACGCTCAGAGGGTATACAAAAAATGCCTCATGCTGATGAAAGATGAGCGGCTGGCAGAAGACGCCACCCAGGAGATCTTTGCCAAAGTACTGCTCCAGCTGTCTCATTTCCGGCAGGAGGCCCGGTTCTCCACCTGGCTTTTATCTATTACCCATAATTACTGCATCGATTACCTGAGGAAAAAGAAAAGGCGCCAGGCCCGCCTTTGCAACAGCCTGGAAATGGCGCAGTACATTTCTGCGGAGGAATCAGACCAGGGCCAGCGGGAAAAAAACCTGGCTCAGCTCAAAGAGGTGCTGCAGGCCCTGCGCCCCGAAGAAAAACACATCCTGCGGATGAAATATCTGCAAGAACTGAGCATCAGGGATATTGCCGAGCTCATGGATA
>CAYVVK010000619.1:0-902 GCA_964454855.1 uncultured Phaeodactylibacter sp.
TGACCTTGGCGAAGCACATTTTCTCAGGAGCTACAACTTCCTGCAACTTGGCCAGCTGGAAAAGGCCCTGGACGAAAATAAAGCTTCTCTGGAACTTCGCCAGCAGTTTATGCCGGAAGATGCCGCCAGGAACTATTTGCGCTTCGGCCAGGTGTATGCCGCCCTGGAAAAATACGAGCGTGCGCTGGCCTACTATCATCAGGCGGAGGACTTTCCCCTGATCGATGATCCGCAGATGGCGTCCCTGATCAAAGTGTCTATGGGAGAAGCCTATCTGCAAACCGGAGCCTACGGGAAGGCCCGGGCGGCCTTCCTGCAATCCGCCGATATCCTGCGGATCGAAGAAGGGGAGGAGTCGGCAGGTGTGGCCCAGGCCTATTCTCAGGCCGGCAGGGCTTATTTGCTGGAAGGTGAAGCCAGGGAAGCCATGAGCTGGCTGGAGAAGGCCCTGGCTATAGAAGAACAGCTGGAAGAAAATGCCCGCCGACAGGCAGAGTTGTATCTGCTGCTCGGGCAGGCGGCGGAACGGCAGGGCGATGCTTCCCGGGCGGAAGGATACTATCAACGGGCATTACAGGTATATTCAGGGCTTCCGAATGGTGAGCATGGGGCGGCGGCCCGCAGCCTGCTTCAAATTGCCCGTCTCAAAACCACCGAGGAAGACCTGAAAGGAGCGGAAATGGCCGTGCAGGCCGCCCTGGAGAACCTCTGCCCGGATTTCCGGAGCAAAGGTTTTGAAGACAACCCGGCCGAGGGCAGCCGCATCACCAGCCATTCCCTGCTGGCGGAGGCCATGGCGGTGAAAAGCCGGATCGCTATGGCCTCTTTTCGCGCCGGAAGGGGCGCATCCCAGCTGGAACTGGCCCTGGAAGGGCTCGAGGTGGCGCGGGCGGTGGCCGAAC
>CAYVVK010000619.1:912-3606 GCA_964454855.1 uncultured Phaeodactylibacter sp.
CCCTGGCGGGAGCGGAATCCGAAAATCTGGGAGGCGTCTATGAAACAGCGGCGGCCGCAGCCTTCCTGCTCTACCGGCAAACCGGGAAAGAAGCGTATGCTGAACAGGCCTTCGAACTGTCGGAGCGCGCCAGAATGGCCTGCCTGCCGTTCTCTGCTTCTTTTCCTCCCGCAGACATGATGGCCATACAGAAAGAGCTGGGAAAGAAAGAGGCGCTACTGGCCTACTTTCTGAGCTCCCAGGCTAATTTTGTAATGGTAATGACCAATAAGAAAACAGAAACGGTAAACCTCGAAGCGGAGGCTTCCGTGATCGCCGAAGGAATAGATACCCTCCTGAAGGCCATTCAGGAAGAGAAGGCCTCCGCTTTTTCTACGAGCAGTTACCAGCTCCATCAGCAACTGCTGGAACCTGTGAAAAAACAATTGAAAGGAAAAAAGTCACTGGCCATTGTGCCTTACGGGCCTTTGACAGGCCTGCCTTTTGAGGTTTTGCTCACCAAAGATTCCGATGGCGAAGGATATGCTGAGCTGGATTTCCTGATCGAAGAAGCGGCTGTCCGTTACCATCATACCGCTTCCGGCCTGGTGCATCGCCCTGCCGGAGATAAGGGGGAGGGGCTGTTAGTGGTGGCGCCTTTTTACGAGCCCAATCTGGGGAATGGCGCTCTTGCTTCTGAAAACACCCACCTTTTCAACCCGGCCTATCAGGAACAGCCCAAGCTGCGTGAGGTGGCGCCCGATGGCAAGGCGCTGCTTCCTTTGAACGGTTCCGAAGAGGAGGTGCGGAGAGCCCGGAAAGCTTTTGCCACAAAGGCGGATACCCTGTTGGAAAAGGAAGCTACCGAGCCGGCCTTTACCGGGCAGGCGGGGAAATACCGCTACCTCCATCTTACTGCCTATGGTTTTACCCACTCCATCCATCCGGCGCTGTCGGGCATTGCCCTTAGCCAGCAGGAAGCTTCAGAAGAAGCCGATGGGATACTCTTCGCCCCGGAGATCGCCAGCCTCTCGCTCCATGCCGCGCTCGTCTCCCTGCCTCATTGCGCCTGTGGCGGGCCTGGAGTTTCCTCCATCAGCCAGCCTTTCCTGAAAGCCGGCGCCCGGCAGGTGATGGCCAGCCTGTGGCTCGACGGGCAGTATCCGGCAAACTTGTGGGTGGGCAGCTTCTACGAAAAATTACAGAGAGGAAACAGCCCCACCGAAGCCCTACAGCAATTCAAGGCGGAAATGCTGCAGGAGGAAGCAAATGCCGCACCCCAAAAATGGGCGGGGGTGGTCCTAATGGGCCATTAAACAAACAGCTTCCCCGCGGATCGTGTTAGAACAATATGGAAGCAGCTCCTGCTTCCCGATTTGCTGTTTGAACAAAAAACAATCAACATGATCCGAAGAATCTTTTTCGCTTTAATGCTACTCCTGCCTACCCTCCTCGTGCAGGCGCAGGAAGGGCTTACTCCCGAAGATGTCGCCCGGCTGCAGTACGTCAGCAGCGTCGATATTTCCGATGACGGCATGCACATCGCCTACACTAAAATGGTGCCGGCCGACCCCTTCAAGGAAAATAAGCCGGCAAGCTACCACCTCTATCTGTACAGCGTGGAGAACAAGCATTCCGTGCCTTTCTTTACGCGCGCCAGCGCCAGCAATGTGGATTTCCGCCCCGGCCACCAGTCGGTGACCTTCCTGGCCAAAATGGAGGGAGATAAGGGTACTGCCCTCTACGAAATCCCCCTTACCGGGGGTGAAGCGCAGAAAGCCTATGAGTTTGAAACTTCCATTTCCCGTTACGAGTGGGCCCCCGATGGCCAGCAGCTCGCTTTCATTGCCAATAAGCCCAGGGAAAAAGAAGAAGACAAAGACAAGCTGCCCTACGAGCCCATCGTCTATGAAGAGGATCTCACCTTCTCTCAGGGGTATGTGATGGATTTCCAGGCGCAGAAGCCCGAGGAGATCGTCGTGGCCGGTGATTTTCATGATGTCAGTTGGAGCCCCGACGGGCAGAGGGTGGCCGTAGCGGTGGCGCCAACGCCACTTATCGACGACTACTACATGAAGCAGAGCGTGCGCATTGTGGATCCCGGCACCCGCCTGGAAACCGCCCGGGTGAATCATGCCGGGAAGCTCGGCCATATGGAATGGAGCCCGGATGGCAAACTGCTGGGCATGATCGCCGGCGCTGATATCAACGACCCCATCGCCGGCCGCCTGATGGTAGTGGGCGCCGATGGGGGAGAGCCCCAGATATTGCGCCCTGAATTTGAAGGCATGTTCGGCCATTTTACCTGGAAGGGTAGTGAAACCATCCAATTCATTGCCAGTGAAGGCGTGGAATCATCTGTAGGAACCATCGATGCCGACGGCAGCAACCTCAAAAGGATGCCCGGCGTTTCCGCCCTCAATTTTACAGACATGAGCCGGGCCGGCAACGGTAACCTGGCCCTGCTGGCCAATACCGCCGAATTCCCAGACGAACTCTTCCTGTGGACTACCGACGGGAAGGGCCCCGATCGCATTACTTACAGCAACCCCTGGCTGGAGAAAAGAGAACTTGGGCGGCAGGAAGTGGTTACCTACAAGGCCAGAGACGGCATGGAACTGCAGGGCCTGCTGATCCATCCGCCCGATGCCGAAGAAGGCAAACGGTATCCCCTCATCACCGTGGTGCACGGGGGCCCGGAAGCGCATTACGACA
>CAYVVK010000619.1:3616-4152 GCA_964454855.1 uncultured Phaeodactylibacter sp.
GCCGGGCAGATGGCCGCCGCCAAGGGCTATCGCGTATTCTACCCCAACTATCGGGGCAGCACCGGCCGCGGGGTGGAATTTGCCAAATCCAGCCAGGGCGACCTGGCCGGCAAGGAGTTTGACGATATCGTGGATGGGGTGGATTACCTCATCAATGAAGGCCTGGTGGATGAAAATAAGGTCGGCGTGACCGGCGGTTCCTACGGCGGCTATGCTACCGGCTGGATGGCTACCCGCTATACGGACCGCTTTGCCGCCGGCGTTATGTTCGTGGGCATTAGCGATAATATTTCCAAATGGGGCACCAGCGATATTCCCGAGGAGCTCTATCTGGTGCATGCCCGCAAACGCATCTGGGAAGACTACGAGTTCTTCCTCAGGCGCAGCCCCATCTACCACGCCGGGCAGGCTAAAACACCGTTGCTCATCATGGCCGGCGAGGAGGACACGCGCGTAGATCCCAGCCAGTCGATGGAACTCTACCGCCACATCAAAACCCGCACCGATACGCCGGTGCGGCTGGGGCTTTACCCCGG
>CAYVVK010000620.1:0-4151 GCA_964454855.1 uncultured Phaeodactylibacter sp.
GGGAGCTGTGGGTCAGCTTTTTTACCGCCAGCATTTTAGCGGGCAGCAGCAGATCCAGCTCCCAGTTGTTGCGCAGTTCTTTTCTATAGAGCAGCAGGGGAAGGAGGCTGATGCGGCCCTGTTCGCTGAAGGTTACCGCGGCTCCCAGGCCGATCTTGCCATTGCGCTGCTCCTTTTGCATCAGCACGGAATTGCAGAAAGAGAGGCCATTGCGGTGAACCACCCACAGGTCGTTGGTGCTGTTGCGCACGCCCATTTTACTGAGCAGGCTGTACCCTCCCGCAAACTGATGCGATACGATGAAAGACAGGCTCGACTGGTGCAGTTTCATGCGCTCACTGCCATCATCCAGGCCGAAGGGCGAATAGGAGCCGAAAACCAGCTCATTATTGTACTGCAACTCCCCGAAAACCTTCGTCTGCCCCTTCCTTTTAACGGGAAACATCAGTTCTGCCTTAATGACGTGTGTAGGCTCATAGGCACTCGATGGCGTGAAACCTTCGGGGCTGGTAAGAAACTGGTTGGGAGAGGAAAGGGTCTGGAAATCAAAGTTGAAAAAACGATGGGCGGAAATATCCTGGCAGAAGGCTTTCTGAATACCCGTTATGGCTGTGAGCAACAGACAGAGGGAACAGGTAGCACCTGCTTTCTTTGCCGCCGTGCGCACAGGACGCCACCTTTTGAGTAGTTTTTTCAGCCCCATAAATCCGTTTTGTAGTCGTTTGAATCCCTGATTACCATTTTAGACAACAGTTTAGACGCATGAAATATTATACGGGGGTACTAAATTTTTGTTAAAGTTCATAAAATACGATAAATACCGTACTTTTATTTGTAAGTACGATAAATATCGTATATCTTTGACGTACGATAGATATCGTATTACTAATACTCAATCGTTCCATCATGCAGAAGAAACCTACCGATGCCGAGCTGGAAGTCCTGCAGGTCTTATGGGCCCACGGCCCTTCGAGCGTCCGCTTTGTCAATACGGAGCTGAGTAAGAACCGGGAGGTCGTTTACACCACCACCCTGAAGATGATGCAGGTCATGGCAGAAAAAGGCTTGCTGAAGCGGGATACTTCCCGGCGCACCCATCTCTATGAGGCTGCTATTGATGAGGATATGGTTCAGGAAGACCTGGTCGACAAGATGGTGAACACCGTCTTCGGCGGCTCTCCCCTGAAGCTCGTCATGCAGGCTCTGGGCCATGAGAAGACCAGCGCCAAAGACATCGCCGAGATCAAAAAAATCATTAAGGAACTCGAAAACGAAAAATAATGAATGCCATCACCCACTGGATGAACCCCGCCCTGGCGAAAGCCCTGGGCTGGGCCTTACTACACTCCCTATGGCAGGGCGCTGCCATAGCTTTACTCCTCGCGCTGGCGCTTATACTGATGCGCCGGTATTCGGCCACGGCCCGCTACTGGGCGGCCACCCTCTCGCTCATGGCCCTGCTGGTTTGCAGCCTGGTAACCTTTGAATGGCTGTACGAACCGGCGGCAGCAGGAATCAGCGCCATTACAGAAACAGACATTAGCACGATAGCATCGCAGGAAACCACCCCTCTCGGCCTGCCCGCCCTGGCGGAGGCGCCACCCGAAAATCACCCGGCTGTTTATTTGTCTTATTTTGAACAGCACCTGCCGCTTCTGGTGACGGTATGGTTGATTGGGGTATTCCTGCTTTCCCTGCGCATGCTGGGAGAAATCGCCTACATTCAGCACCTGAAACACTACCGCTGCCGGGCCATCGGCGGCGAATGGCAGAAAAAGCTCGATCAAATGGCCCAGCAGATGGGCATCCGCCGGCCGGTACTGCTCCGGGAGACCTTCCGCATACACAGCCCCATGGTGGTGGGTGTGTTCAAGCAGGTGATCCTGCTACCCGCCGGCCTGCTCAGCGGCCTGAGCCCGCAGCAGATGGAGGGCATACTGGCGCACGAGCTGGCGCACGTCCGCCGCTACGACTACCTGGCCAACATCTTTATTTCCATAATAGAGATCCTGCTGTTCTTCAACCCTATGATGTGGTGGATCAGCCGCCGCGCCAAAGCAGAACGCGAGCACGCCTGCGACGACCTGGCCATCGCCTGGACCGGAGACACCCTGTCTTTCGTCAAAACCCTGGCGCAACTGGAAGAGTGGCGCAGCTCGGGGCGCCCGCTGGCCATGGCCTTCCTCGGCAGCAAGGGCAGCGTGCTGGGCCGCATTCAGCGCATGCTCCGGCAGGAAGACCGGCGCCTGTCTCCTATCAGGGCGCTGGGCGCCCTGCTTGGCATCAGCCTCTGCTTTGCCCTGCTGGCCTTTCAGGCACAGCCCGTCCCGGAGCCAGCCGCGGAAGATGTGATGGAGCAGGAAGTTGACGCCGAACCACTCCCCTTCCCGGAGGCCGAAGAAACCCTGGCCGATGCCCTCGCTCCGGAGCCAGCAGTAATGCCCTCGCCGGAACCCCAGGCTGAAGCCACGCCCGAAGCCAGTACCACCTTTGTTTTGGCGGATACCATCCCGCCAAGCGAGCAGGAAAAACAAAAGGCCCTTCGGAAAATGGAAGAAGAAATGGCCGCCCGGGAACTGGCCTGGAGAAAAAAAGAACAGGAACTGCGCAACCAGCAGCTCCAACTGGAAAGAGAGCGCCAGAAGGCCATGAATGAAAAGCGAAAAAAGCTCATGGAACTCGAGCTCGCGGCCCGCAAGCTCGAAAACGAGGCGGAAATGAAAGAGCGGGCCTTCGAAATGCAGGAAACCGAGCTGGAGCTTGAGGAGATGAAGGCCGAAGAAATGGAACAGAAGGTAGAAATGCTGGAAGAAGAACTGGAACGGCTGGAAGAAAGCGAAGGCACCAGCGAGGCTTACAAAAATAAACTCAAGGAATACCAGCAGGCCCAGAAAGACATGCTGGCCCTGCAGTCCGGCCTGCAAAGAAAGGCCATAGAGGCACAACAGGCCCAGCAGGCCCAGCTCTTTGAGATACAGCAGGCCATCCAGAAGCTCAACCAGCAGCGCTTCGCCCAGGAGCAGGAACTGCAGTCACTGGAACAGGATTTACAGCTTCGCATGATGGAACTGCAGCATCAGGCCCAGGCCATGCAGGCGGAAGAACAGATCCGGCAAAAAGAGATGGAGATCAAGTACCGGAAAATGATGATGGAGCAGGACGAGAATTAGAATAAGGTTGAGATGCCGGAACGTTTCGGCGTTCCGGCATCTCAACCTTTATACTTACCTTTGCAGCCAGGAAAACAAATTACCGAACTGCATGAACTTTCCGCTCCGTATCGCCCGGCGCTATCTCTTTGCCAAGAAATCGACCAATGCCATCAACATCATCACCGGCATCGCGGTCTTTGGCATCGCCGTAGGCTCGGCGGCGCTCATCCTCGTGCTCTCCGTCTTCAACGGCTTCGAAGACCTCATCACCGGCATGTACAGCAATTTTAACCCGGATGTGAAGGTCACCCCCGCCAGGGGGAAAACCTTCGAAGCGGACAGCACCCTCATCGCCCGGATAAGGGCCATCGACGGGGTAGCCCACCTCTCACAGACCCTCGAGGAAGTAGCTTTTTTCGAATACAAGGACAATCAGGATTTCGGCACCCTCAAAGGGGTGGATGAAAACTTCAATCAGGTAGTAGGCATCGACTCCACCATCCGGGAAGGCGAGTACGCCTTTACCGACGGGCAACGCGAGCTGGCCATTCTCGGCCTGGGCATGCGCTACAAGCTGGCCGCCAATATAGGCGACCACTTCTCGGAACTGGCCGTCTACATGCCCAAGCGCGAACAAAGCGCCGGCCTGTTCGGCCAGCAGATGCAGCCTTTCCGGCGACGCTACATCTATCCCGGCGGCACCTTCGTCATACAACAGGAATTCGACAACGAGTACGTCATCAGCTCCCTGGCCTTCGCCCGCGAACTCATGGGGCTGGACAACGAGCTGAGCGCCCTGGAGATCCGCCTGGCGCCAAAGGCCGATGAAGCGGATGTCATCCGGCAGATACAGGCCATTATGGGCCCGGAATTTGAGGTGGAGAACCGCTACGAGCAGGAGGCTTCTTTCCTGCGCCTCATGCAGGTGGAAAAGTGGCTGAGCTACGCCATTGCCAGCCTCATGATGCTGCTGGTGGCCTTCAACATCGTCGGCGCCCT
>CAYVVK010000621.1:0-4147 GCA_964454855.1 uncultured Phaeodactylibacter sp.
GTACAGGAGGTTCTCGCCGCGGGCAGCAGCGCCGGACAGCGCCTGCAACCCTATGTCGAAGGTGCCGCCATCGCCGGCCAGGATGGCCACGGTAGTATCCTGCCGGCCCTGACGGTCCAGCGCGGCACGCAAGCCCGTAGCGGTGGCGGGGGCAGCGGCGAAGACCGTATGCACCAGGTTGGCCTTTAGCTCATTGAGCGGAAAAGGCCCGGAAATGATGGAGAAGCAGGAAGCCGGCGCTACGTATACCGTGTCTTTGCCGAGAATGCTGGCCAGGTGGCGCGCCAGCAATGACCAGCCGCAGCCGCGGCAGCTCAGTGCACCGGAATATACCTGTTCGTCCTTTATGAGAAAATCGAGTGCTGGTTTCATGGTAATTTCGCTTATAGGTTATTCCACATCGATCCAGTTCACGGCCCTGGGCTCATTCATTGCCCGGTGGATGATCTTCTCGATCGTTACCGGAGAGACGTCTCTGCCGCCGGTACCGGCGTAGAAGTCGTACATGGCGTAATCGGCGCCGTACAGCGCACGTTTCATTTCCTGCATGATGGCCCCCTCCTTATCGCCCAGGAAGTTGCGCTCAACGGTAGCGATCACGGCATCCGGAGGAAGGGCTTCCAGGGCTTTGCGTACAGCCGCCTTTGGGAAGGGCTTAAACAGGCGAAGTTTCAGCAGGCCTATTTCCGGGTAACTGCGGATCACACCCCGGGCCGTAGAGGTGATGCTGGAGAGCGTTACCAGAACCAGGCGCGTCTGTGGCCCTATGTTGATGGCTTCCACATTGCCGTACGGGCGGCCGAATTGCTGGCCGAATTCTCTTCCTACCTCCTCCGCCAGGCCTTCCACCTTATTCACGGCCTCCCAGTAGCTGTAATTGAGGCGGTGATAATGTTCGGGAGGAAGCAGCCCGCCGAATGAGCGGTCCTCATCTGAACTTAGCGTCATGGGCCCGGGCTTTATCTCCGGCAGAAAACGGTCCACCAGCCGCTGGTTAGGCATAAAGATATTCTCACTGGTGTGGCTTTGATAAAAAGCGTCGAGCACCACCATCACCGGCAGGCGCAGTTCTTCTGTGATGCGGTAGGCCTGAATGATGGTGTCCAGTACTTCCTGTGAACTTTCGCCGTAGAACTGCACCCAGCCGGTATCGCGCTGTGAGAGGGAGTCTGATTGATCCGACCAGATATTCCATGGAATGGAGGGGCGGCCGACGTTACAGGCCACCATAGGCAGGCGGAAGTGGGCAATGGCCTGCAGCACCTCGTGGGCGTAGAAGAGCCCCTGCCCGGCGGTGGCGGTAAACACGCGCTCGCCACCGATAGCGGCGCCCATGGCCGCGGCGAAAACGGAATGCTCACTGTCCATATTGATATAGGTGGCATTCATTTTCTCCCCGGCCACGAGTTCTGCCAGCCGTTCGACGATGGTGGTCTGCGGTGTGATCGGATAGGCGGGAATAAAGCCTACCCGGCAAAGGCGGGCCGCTTCGGCCGCAGCGTAGTTGCCTTTCATGACCTGTTCGGTATGATAGCGGTATTTCGAGGCCCTGGGAGCCTCCTCCAGGATGTTGATATCATTCGTTTCTTTCATGATTCGGCTTCTGTTAATTTAAACTGCATGGCGGAGCAGGGGCACTCCTGAACGCAAATGCCACAGCCTTTGCAGTAATCGTAATCTATCCGTAAACGCCCCTCTTCATCGACGTGAATGGCGGCATCGGGGCAGAAATTATAGCAATTGCCACAGCTGTAGCAGTCGCCACAGTGCAGGCATCGGGCTGTTTCTGCTACTACCTCCGCGGCATCCAGCCCTTTGCTGACTTCCCGGAAATCACCGTAGAAATCACGGGGCCGGTAATGTTTGTTGTAATGGCGGGGAGCTGGCAGATAGTATTCGTAATTGATGTCATCCGGGCCAACCACCGCCGCCTGTTTCTTTTCGGGTTCGCAGGGAAGGCCCCTCAGAAGAGCATGTACATCTTTCGCTACGCGGTTTCCACTGCCGATGGCCTCTGTGACGGTTCCGCCCCAGGCCATATCTCCGGCACAGAATATGGGAGTTTTTGCCGGAAAGGCGATCCGCCCCTGCCGGGCCTCTACCATTTGTTTTCCAAACACATAAGGGTCAGAATACTGGCCGGTGGCGGCAATGACGTGATCGACGAGTACCGTGCGTTCCGTACCGGAAACAGGTTCCGGGCGGCGGCGGCCCGACTCATCGGGTTCTCCCAGTTGCATCTTCTGCAGGGCCAGCGCCTGAGTCTGATAACCGGCATCTGCCAGTTTGATAGGGGCCGTGAGGAACTCGAAATTGACACCTTCCAGAAGGGCTTCTTTCACCTCATGAGCAATGGCCGGCATCTCCTTCATGCTGCGCCGGTAGTAGATGGTAGGCTCACCTCCCAGCCGGAGCACCGTGCGGGCTACATCTATGGCTGTATTCCCCCCGCCGATAATGGCTACCTGGCTGCCTTTTCGGAGGCCGTTCTTTCGGCCGTTCAACTTGAATTCGCGCAGGAAAGACAGGCCTTCCAGCGCCAGTTCTTCTCCCTCGATGCCGAGTTTGTGGCCCAGGTGCGAGCCGGTGGCCGCCACGATAATGTCATAGTCTCCATCCAGTTCATCTACTTCCACCCGCCGGTTCAGGACGATTCGCACGCCCTTCTGTTGTATGCGTTCCACCTCCCAGCTCAATATTTCATCGGGCAGGCGAAACTTCGGGATACCCGAGCGCATCATGCCACCGGCGTAGGGCAGGGCATCGTAAACCGTGGTGGCATAGCCTGCTTCACAAAGCCGCAGCGCAGCAGTAAGGCCCGCCGGGCCGGCACCGATCACGGCAATGCGCTCCGGATAACGAACCTCTGCCGGCTCTACCGGCCGGTAGAGTTCCCGTTCTCCCAGGAAACGCTCAATGGCCCCGATGTTCAGGCCGCGGTCGAGCGAGTTGCGGTTGCAGGTTTGTTCGCAGAAATGTGGGCAGGCCCTGCCGCAGATGGCGGGGAAGGGGTTGTGTGCGTAAATGGTTTTGTAGGCCTCGTCGAATTTGCGCTCCCCGGCAAGCTGCACGAAGGCGCGCACATCAGTACCCGCCGGGCAATTGGAGTTGCAAGGCGGAGTGCGCTCTACATAGGCAGGAGTCAGCAGGCGCCAGTTTCCGGTTTTGTTGGCGGAAAGGGGAGATGACCAGACGGGAGCTTCCAGCCCTTTCGGAGCTTGTACTTCCTCGAAGTACAGATCTTCAACTTGCCGGATCGCGTCCGATAGAGGAGCCTGCAGGGCATCAATCAGGAAGCGGTTTCTTTCCCCGGGGCCATTCAGGGCACTGTAGGCCTGAGCGGCCGATTCAGCATTGGCATCGGGCTTGGCGGGTACGTTTTCCCGGATGGCATCCTGCACCAGGCTGAGCGGGACTTCAAAAACATGGGCAATGGCGCCTATCATAGCAGCGTTGACAATAGGCAGGGATTTACTGCCCAACCCCAGGCCCAGGGATATCTGCGTGGCAGGAACCGTATATATCCGGCGTTCCAATTGGCTGAAGTCTTCGGGCGGGCGGGCTGTATTAAGCAGTATGGCGCCTTCTTTTTCAAGGCCGTCGAATACCGGCACCTGGCCAATAAGGCTCTCATCGAAAACGACGATCAAATGGGGGTGGTAAATATTGCTCCGGTTGAGGATCTCGTCCTTCCCCACCCTCAGGAAAGCCTGAATGGGCGCTCCCGTGCGTTCAACGCCGAAGGCCGGAAAGGCCTGTACCTGGAAAGTGTCGAGCTGATTGAATACTTTTGCCAGGATCTCGAAGGCGGTAACCATACCCTGCCCTCCTCTGGCGTGGCCGCGAATTTCCAACATGACGGTGGTGTTTAGGTTCGCAAAAACTCAAAGACCTTGCAGGCCAGACGGCCCGTGTGGATTCCTATATTAGGATAAATTCCAGGCCTTGGAAATGACGAATGTCGGCCAAACCTCTGATCTTTATCATCCCCGGGCGGCCTAGTGAAAGCGGCACGAATTAACAGGTCAGTTCAAGCTACTGTGAACCAAGACGTTAAGGGGCCACGAAATCGCCAGTTAATTCGGTCTAGTCGCACTAGTGCAGTCGGCAGTAAACCCCGGTACGGGCCCGTATGGGCAGTTGACAG
>CAYVVK010000622.1:0-2525 GCA_964454855.1 uncultured Phaeodactylibacter sp.
GCAGCCCGGGGGCTCTGGGCCAGCAGGTAGATACTCCCGGCATCAGCCAGCCCGCCGATAATGCGGCCGGTAGAGCCAGCCCGAATAATATTCA
Source organism: uncultured Phaeodactylibacter sp. (assembly GCA_964454855.1). Classification (GTDB taxonomy): domain Bacteria; phylum Bacteroidota; class Bacteroidia; order Chitinophagales; family Saprospiraceae; genus CAYVVK01. The sequence continues at coordinate 95 of CAYVVK010000622.1, forward strand.
GCTTCCGGGCCCCGAAGCTGCTGTACTAGAAGATGTCATTACCTGGCGCCTTTTCCCCAACCCGGGGCAGGACAAGCTATATCTGGAAATGAAAACAGCGGTTGAGGAGGTGCCTGAAAGCGTACAAATACGTATCATGGATGGCATCGGCAAGCAGTACTTCTCGGAGAAGCGCCCGCTATCGGGCCGTATGGAGCTCAGCCTCTCGGCCCTGCCCGCCGGCGCTTACTGGGTGGAACTGACAAGCGGACAGCAGCGTACGATACTGCGCTGGATCAAATTATAAGCAACCTTTCTGCTAAACAGCCGGCCCGTGGGATTTGCCAAATGGCTAGTCCTTTGAGAGTTAATTAATTGACAGGTAGTTGGTGTTATAATAGATTGATAACCCGTTGATTATTTCGACTGCCGACTGTCAACTATTTACTGCCGACTGCACTAGTCCCCGGGCCGTTTTTTTAACTGCCTGTATTCATAAAATATAGCCCTTTTCACGCAGATCATCTTCCGAAGACACAGGCATCAGAGTACCCTCCCTGAGCAGATACAGCACCTCCGAAACGGCCAGGACGCTGCGATACTGATGGTCGGCCAGTAATATGCCTTTTCTTTCCTTGGCTCGCGCCATAGCCGCTTTGACAGTATCGATGTGCAGAGGCATGAGGTGAGTGAAAGGCTCATCGAGCAGGCTGAAGGCCGAATCGGATTCCAGTACCAGGAGGATCTCGATGAGCCGGCGCCATCCGCCGGAGCAGTCGGAGAAGCGTTTGTCCATCAGCTCAGGAGCAAAAGGATAGGTATTGGTGAATGCCTCACTTGGAATGCTGTAGTACCAGAGCAGTTGTCTCAGGCTGAGCGATGCCGGATGGAACTCGTGCTGTGGCAGGTAGTTGACCAGCCCTTTTCTTTTAAGGACATTGGTGATGCATTGGCCATTATAGCTGATGTATTTGTGTTGCGGTTGCAGTTGCCCGGTGAGTATTTTCATGAGGCAGGATTTGCCGGTGCCGTTCCTGCCGAGGATGCCGGTGGCCTTTCCGCGTTCTATACGCAGGCTTGCTCCCCGGAGGATCTTTCTTTCTCCGAAATCCAGGAAGATGCTGTCTGCCAGGAGGTGATCTTTCATTTTGTAAACTGTTTCGGGTGACGCCTCCTGCCCAGCTCCCGTTCTTGAGGTGTCGCCCGCATTTGTGGCTATTAAACCGTCACTTTCAGAATGGCAATAATACCGACGACAAACGAGCCAAAGTCCAGGGCCAGTGCTCCCACGGCCAGCTCCCCCTCACTGAGCCGGTTGTTGAGGTAGAAGAATATCTCCCTTTCTTTCCGGCCCCGGTGTACCAAAATGGCGATCACTGCGACGATCACCTTCAGCCAGAGCACGGCAGTCAGGGCCGCTGCTCCCCGAAGCGCCAGGATGTAGAAACTCAGCAGAGAGATGATGCCGGAAAGCAGGAGAAAGTCCCGGGCGTACAGCCAGAGTAAGCTCAGTTTTTTCATGGGGTGAAGATAGCCTCAGAAAGTGATTAGGTTGAATTTTGAGCCCACATTGGCTTTTTTTTAACCCTCGCGGGGCTCACTTCTTGAACCGTTCATGCACAAAATTGATGATGTCTCTGGTCTTTTCGAGGCGGACGTTTTCTGAGCCGGTTCGTACAATGAAGTACTCGGGCGGCTCTCCATCTTCATTCTTGTTGTCGAGGTCTTTGTAGAATACCGGAGAGCGGGAGGAGTCACAATCGATGCGGAGGATGGTTTTGCCATCGATCTGCTCCACATCAAAGGATACATAGTTGGTGAAGTAAACGCCGATGCGCCTTCTGGCCTCGTCCATGAGTTCCCGGGTAAGGTCGTCTATCTTTTTTAGATCATATTTTAAGCCTACGATCTCTCCGTCGTTGTCTCCCACGCCACAAAAAACGGTACCCCCGTTCAGGTTCATGAAGGCCGCGAAAGTCTTGACAATATCTTTCTTGTTCTGCTTATTGAGCGACCTTTTGAATTCCAGATAATCGCACTCGCCCTTGGCAATTAATTTTTTACTGGGTATCAGGACACCATCGTCAAAGTAGGAGACTGCTTTTCTGGATAATAGCAAAACGACCTTCAAAGCCAGCTCTTTGGAGATCAGGCCAGAATTGATGATCTTCTCCCGATTGAAGGATATGAGGAGTGATTCCTGTGTGGCGCAGATCGTGCCGAACCGGAAGGTATCTCCCAGAATGGCCACTTCTCCAAACAATTGCCCGCCAACGTATTCTTTCGACTGGTTATTTTTCAGGCGAAGCAGCAGCCGGCCTTCCAGAAGGACATAGAATTTTTCTCCCCGGTGGTTGATGGTGAATACTTCTTCTCCTTCCCGGAAAACTTCAATTTCTCCAATGTCTACCAGCTTGGAAAGCTCGGAGTCGTTGAGTTCTTCCAGGTCTGT
>CAYVVK010000622.1:2535-4146 GCA_964454855.1 uncultured Phaeodactylibacter sp.
ACACTTGCGTAGCAGTGAGACGATTTCCTCTTTTTTCATGCGGTCTGTCTTTTCTGATTCTACTCTTTAATGGTTTCTTTAACAACTTCATCCAGGCTCTGCCCTGCTTTACGGCTGAAGTAGTTATACCGGATTTTACCCTGCCTGTCGATAAGGTAGTAAGTAGGCAAAGAAAAACCATTGTACAACTGCACCAGCTCGTTCATTCTTTTTTCAGGTGCATGGAGGTGTGTCCAGTTCATATTCTCTTTATTGATGAAGGCTTCCAGTTGCTCCCGCTCTCTGTCCAAGGAAATACTGACTACCTCCAGGCCCTTCGCATGATAAGCCTTGTAAAGTTCCTTCAATGCCGGTAGTTCCTCCCGGCAGGGGACGCACCAGCTGGCCCAGAAATCCAGCAGGACGACTTTACCCTTGAAGGCCTGCAGGCTTATCTCTCTGCCGTTGATGTCTGTAGCGGTAAAATCTGGTGCGGCATTGCCGATGCCCAGTTGGGAGATACTTTGCAAATAGGAGGCAGTTTTTGACCTTTGCCGTTGAAAGGGTTCTTTGTCCTCCGCCAGTATAGGGTTTGGCTTCCTCTTGGCGCCCTTCGTAGAACGCCCAGTAGCCGATGTCGTAATTGAGCTGTATTCGTTGTTCGGCTGTTTTGGCCTGTCGCAAATTGCTTTTCAGCACTGCTGCCCCTTTTTCGTAAGTGTAGGTTTGAGCGAGGGCTTTTTTGTAGAAAGGATAGAGCAGGGCCCAGAGTTGCCCATCGGGTTTCACTTGTTCGAAACGCCCGATGATTGGCGCCTGATCATCATTCCTGAGGCTGATCGCGAAGGAATAGAACAGGGCCATTTCCCCGGATCGCATTTTCTGGTTTTTCTGATAGAATGTCCAAAGCTCATCGGCCAGAGCAGCCCGTTTTTGACTGGTTTCCAGGCTGGTATCGCCATCCCATTCGATTACCCGCTGAAAGGCGGAAAGAGATAAACCGGCCAGAAATAGAAAGAAGAGGAGCGGCTGTTTCATCATGCTGGAATTGTTGGAACCTGAAGGCGACACCTCTTCTTCCCGCTGTGCCAGGCGCGGAGGCGTCACCTCTGTTCCAAATATACCAATTCTCTTTTGTAGAGGCGTCCTCTCCACCCTTAGTATTCAACCTCCACTTCCGTGATATTGATGCATTCTTTAATGCGAATGGGGCCCTCTGCCGTCTGGAAGGGGTCGTCGTTGATCAGGGCGTTGTGCAGCTCGTCGATCGAGACGCAGAGCCAGTTGTCTCCGGGATCGTCGCTCAGGCCGCCTTTGGCCTTACCGCCGTACTGGTAGCATAGCGCGCGTTCTACGCCGTCATCGGTGCCCAGAAGGTGGGGCGCCAGCTTTCGGGTGTAGCCGTCGTAATCGGCGGTGATGCATTCTTTGTTTTCTATGGCTCTTTTGAGGAGGCTGTGGTTGGGTATGTTTTTCATTTTCGGCTTTTCTATAGAACTGATTGGGGGCGGGGATGTTTGAGCGGCTCAATTTGCCTCGCATTTTTTTATTGCATGCCTACGGCATACTCAACAACCGGAAATCTCATTTCTACCGAGAGATGACCCCTAATGGGGTCAAAAACGATAGCAA
>CAYVVK010000623.1:0-4145 GCA_964454855.1 uncultured Phaeodactylibacter sp.
GTAGAAAAGTTTTGTCACAAGATAGCCCCGTATCGATATGTTGACGATACACTAACCTTGACCAGAGATTATCAACAATAGGAGACGAAGAAAGTGAAAAGCAAGATTCTGGTCGTCGATGATGAGCAGCCCATACGCAATTCCCTGGAAAAGGCCTTTGCCGGTGCGGGACATTCCGTCGTATGTGCCGGTAGTGCGGAGGAGGCTCTGGATGTGGTGCAGGAGGAGGCGGGCCGGATACTGGCCATCGATGATTGTATCGAGGAGGTGCACCGCCGGCTGATGATCTGCTACTACCGCAACCGCCGCCGGGGAAAGGCCCTGCGCCAGTATAACGAATGCTGTGAAGCCCTGCGGGAAAAACTGGGTGCAGAACCTGCTGAAGAAACCGAACGACTCTACCGCCGGATTCTCAGTGGAAGGCTCTGAACATTCCACGGCCTTATTTATTACATTTGTGGCCAACTCGATTATTCATGCAGCCACAATCTAATTTCGAACAGCTCAAGGGCCTCATCGAGGCCGATGTCCAGCACCACTTTATCAATGCCGGGGGTATCCGGACATCCTATCTGGAAGCCGGCCAGGGCCCGGTGCTGCTGCTGCTGCACGGCGCCGGCGGCGGCGCAGCCTCCTGGTACAAAGCGATCGGCCCGCTCTCCCGCGATTTCCGGGTAATCGCTTTTGACAAGCCGGGCTACGGCGAATCCGCCAAACCCTGGGCGCGCTACGACAAACCCTTTTTTACCAACTGGCTGAAAGCGGCGCTCGATACGCTGGGCGTTAAAAAATGCAGCCTGGCCGGCAATTCCCAGGGCGGTTCCATCGGTATTCACTTCGCACTTCATCATCCGGAATATTTTCACCGCCTTATCCTGGTGGATTCCGGCGGCCTGAGCGATGAGTGGGACCGCTCCGTCATCTACAAAATGGTACTCTATCGCCTTTTTCCCACTCCTTTCTGGGGAAAGATGCTGGGCAGTAATGTGATGAAAGACCCTACCGTGGCCGACCCGGCCTGGCACCGCTATTCCATGGATGTGATAAAGAGCAAAGGAGGGCGCTACCCTTTCTTTCTGGGCAGGGGAAAGGCGGTAAGCACTTACACTGATGAAGAGCTTCGCGCTGTGAGTATTCCCACTCTGGTGATCTGGGGTGAAGACGAGGCTTTCTTCCCCATCGCTCATGGCGAGCGTGCCGCCCGGCTGATTCCCAATGCCCGGCTGGAGGTCATCCCCGGTGCCGGCCACCTTCCTCATATGGAGCAGCCGGAAGTGTTCTGTGAGCTGGTCCGGGAGTTTGTGGAGGGAATGAATGGATGAAGGATCGAAGGATTGAATGCCGCGCCCCTCAATCCCTCATTCCTTCGTTCCTCAAAAACCGGATCTCTACCCGGCGGTTCAGGGCGCGGCCTTCTTCAGACTCATTGTCGGCGACGGGCTGCTGGAAGCCATAGCCGGCAGCGCTAATGGCTTCCGGAGCCACTTCCTGGCCGATGAGGTAATTGCGGGCGGCCTGTGCCCGGTTCTGCGACAGGCGCCGGTTGTATTCGGCACTGCCTACGTTATCCGTATGGCCAGCGATCTCCACACTGAGGCTGTAGGTTTTGATCAGTTCCGCCAGGCGGTTGAGTTCCGGGAAGGATTCCGGGCGTATCGCATGTTTGCCGGTCTCAAAAAAGAGATTCTTCAGCGGCAGGGTGATGTCTCCCTGCCGGATCTCCGCGACGGTAGGCACTGCAATGTCTTCCCTGATCGTGGCGCCGGTACTGCCTTCCCTCAGGTCAATATTATTGCTCTGCGGATAAAGCCCTTCTCCTCTGACGGTATAGCTATACAGCTTGCCGGCCGGCAGGGTGATGAAGAAAGCACCGGTTTCCGGGTCAGGCTTTACCGTGCCGGCTGGCTCGCCGGTGCTGAGGTCTTCCAGGACGATCTCGGCGCTTAGCGGATGGCCGTCCAGCCCGCTGAGGGTGCCGCTGATGGCGGTGACGGGCTCGGGCCGGTATGCTTCAGGAACAGGCATTTGGTATATTTCTTCCCGTTTTCCGGGGGCATTTGCAGAGAAATAGGCAGTGCTGCCGTCGGTGCTGATCTTGTATCCCCAATCTCTTCCCGGCAGGTTGGCCTCCTTGCCCAGGTTGACGGGCTCCGGCCATTCCGCCCAGCCATCGCCGATGCGGCGGGTAACGTATACATCGAGATTGCCCAGGCCGCTATGCCCGGCGGAGCTGAAATAGAGCGTTCTCATATCCGGATGCAGGAAAGGAGAGCGGTCTTCGAAAGGTGTATTGATGGTTTTTCCGAGGTTGACAGGCGCGCCCCAACTGCCATCCGGCTGGCGGAGGGATACGAAGAGGTCGATATTGTCGGCATTTCGGGCGCCGATGACATCCAGGTTGCGGGCGGCGAAGATGACGGCTTCGCGATTGCTGGCGAAGGTGGTGCTGCCCTGCCATTCCGGTGTATGTTCTTCCGAAAAAAAGGAGCGCGGCGGCGACCAGCCTTCCTGCAGCTTATCGGTGTATTTGACTACCCCGCCGTCGTACATCAGCAGGGTAGTGCCGTCGGCGCTGATGGCCAGGGGCGCCTCGTGGCTGCCTGAAGTGTTGAGTTCTGTTATGGCGCGGGCTTCCTCCCATGCGTTTTCCTTCCATTCAGAAAAATATATGTCCTCGCTGCCGTCGGTGTAGCGGCAGAAAAAAAGCCGCTGCCCGTCGGCGGAGAGCACGGGGGTATATTCTCCGTCAGTGCTGTTAACGGCATCGCCCACGCTACTGGCAGTGATGCCTTCTTCGGGCCGGCGGAGGACCTCGATCAGCGGCTCCACTTTTTCCGGGCCGTCTTTGAACAGCGGGGCGTATTGCTCGAGGGTGGCGATGGCGGCCTCCCAGTTTTTCTGCCCCAGGTCACGGGCGATCAGCTGCTGCAGGGCCCGGAAGGCCTTATGGGTAGGAGCCGCCAGTTCGATGTACCGCTGGTAGGCGGCCAGGCGGCCGTCCGTAAAGCCCAGCTTGAGGTCGGGCGCAGAACGGGCGATGGTCAGTGCGGCCTGAATGTTAAAGGAATCTGCATAAAAAGGGTAGCGGTTCTGAAAGCCCAGGAGATCGCCCCATTCTCCGGTGATGTAGTGATAGTAATAGATGAGGCGGATGGTTTGGGGCATCTGCCGGTGGTTGGCCTGGCGGATGTAGTTTTCGGCCTGGGTGATAAGCGGTTTTTCCTGCAGAGCCTGGCTCAACGGGCCATCGATGTAGGCGGCGGCATCCGGGAAATCGGCGAGGAAGGCATAGAGGTCCATGAGATTACTACTGTCGCGCGCGCCAAAAAAGGCCTGAAAGAGGGCCCGCTGTATCTCGGGCTGCATTTCAGGCTGGTATTCTTTAATCTCTCCTTCATAGGCCAGAGCAAAATCCTTGAGCGGCTGGTATTTGCCTGCCTGTTTCACTTCCTGCAAACGGGAAAGCAGAAAGGCGCGCATGGCTTCCTTCTCCAGTTCATAACTCAGGCGTTGGTAATGCTCCATGTAGTGCAGTAGGCTGTGGCTGTGCCCTTTCGCCAATGCGTAGTTCAGCCCTTTTTCCCTGATCTCGGCCTTAAGCTGCCTCAGGAGGGCATTATCCAGCCCTTCCTTTTCCAACCGCCGCTGCTGCCCTTTGGACAGGCTCCGGATGTGGCCCTGAGCCTCGCGCAGGTACACAAAAGCAGTATCGGGATTGTAGGCGCTGTAGGCCTCGTCGGAATACAGGCGGGCCAGGCCTACCAGGACGGTTACCGGCGCCTCTTCCTGCTCAAGAGAAGCTTCAAAAGCAGTACGGGCAGCTTCGTACTTGCCCTCCTGTAAGAGCTTCTCGCCATTCTGAGACAGCAAGGGGTAAAAGCCGGTGATCGAGAGAAAGAGAAACGGGATTGCGCGCTTCAACATGTAGTGTGATTGAGTTTCAATAATGAATAACGCATTGGGTGGAAAAAAGTGGTGTGTGAAGGGGGATTGTTCCCATTGTTTTGATTGTTCCCCATTGTTGAGATTATTCCATTGTTTTGATTGTTTGATTGTTAGGGGATAATTAAGATATGGGCTACCCGTCTAGGGTTGGACGCTTTTGAATGCCAGGCGGTTGTGAGAGCCCATGATCTTTCCGACTT
>CAYVVK010000624.1:0-4144 GCA_964454855.1 uncultured Phaeodactylibacter sp.
GCCAGCAGTTCGTCGGCCGTATCCCAGCCTATGGAAGCGCGCAGGCCGCCGATGTCCTCAAAGCATTGCCGCCTATAAGATTTGAAAGCGCCCTTGACGTGGTCGACATCCGAAAAGTTCTCATAGATCCATTTTCCGTTCTCTTCTATGGCGATGGTGCCGCCGGCAATACCCAGCCGGGGGTTATTCCGGAACATTGCTATGATGCGTTCGAAGTAGTTGGACGGGATCTCCAGGTCGGCGTCCAGTTTCACCAGTATGTCGTAGTCCTCCTCCAGGTTCTCGTAGCCGATGTAAAAGGCCCGCACTACCTTGGAGCCGGCGGCCCGCTTTTCCCTTTTCTCATTGTTTACCAGCCGTATCCAGGGGTGCTTTTTTGCATACTGCTCCACGATCTGAGGAGTGGCGTCCGTGGAGCCGTCGTTGACTACCACCAGGCGCTTGGGCAGCCTGCTTTGCCGGGCGGCGGAATCCAGCGCTCTCCCGATAAACCCGGCCTCGTTGTAGGCCGGCATGATGATGATGTAGTCCATTATCCCTCTTTGAAAAATACTCCGTCGATGGTGTTTACCCGGCCGGTATTCAGGTCTACGCCTTCCACATGGAAACTATAGGGTTGAAAGCCATGGGCCCTGGTGAAGGCCAGTATGTCGTAAAAGGCAAATTGAGTATTCTCATACATGGCGTAAAGGGGGATCTCTATTTTCAGGCCCGCTACACGATTTATGGTTTCCGCAGCCCCGTCTATCACTTCCTTTTCATAACCCTGAGTGTCGATCTTCAGCATGATCCTTGCCCCCTGCGGAGGAATGTAATCATCCACTATAGCATCCAGCCGGTAGATGGGCACCTTTTCCTTTTTGACGATTCGGGATTTCCGGTTGTGGGAGACGTAGCTGTCCTTGATCTCCAGTACCGAGCTGAAAACGGTATCGTCGGAGACATTGACTTCGATCTCGCCATCCTGGCTGCCGATGGCGCAGCGCTCGGCCACCTGCCAGTTGGGGTAGGGCATGCTGCGTTTCAGCAACTCCCGGTAGGCGGATTCCACCGGCTCAAAGGAGGCCACCCGGCCGGTATAGCCAAAGTCGTACATGGATTCGGCAAACTGCCCTGTATTGGCGCCGATATCAATCACGTGGCTGATTTTCATATGCTCGAGCAGCATGGCCGTGCGCAGGTCTTCGCTGGCGGAGGGCGTAAAGCGCTTCAGCCGCAGGTACAGGCCGGTTTTTTTGCCGATAAAGCGCCGGGCGCGCTCCAGTTCCTTAGACTGCAATATCTTCTGTAGTGTATTCATGGTTTCCGGTTTCTGAAAAACAGGCACAAAGGTAATGTTTTTGAGGGGAAGTTGGTGGATTAGGCCTGCCCGCCGTCCCGATAGTTATCGGGATGGCGAAGGTGGGGTGATCACTTCAACCACTTCTTTGATCACATTTTTCCAGTAGTATCTTTCGTAGAAAGAAGGCGGGGTAGGAAAGGGGGGCTGCTGTTGCAGGCGGATCAGGGCCTCACAGTAGGCCGGATAATCCTCGTCCTCAATGCGGAGGAGCTTTTCCCCGCAGGCAGTAGGGCCGACGCCCAAAGCACCGGTACGGCTGGAAACCACAGTCTTGCCCAGGGCGATGGCCTCCACCAGCTTGGTCTTCACCCCGCCGCCGGTATTGACGGGGTTGATCATCACATCGGCAGCTTTGACGTATGCTTCTATATCGGGTACAAAGCCGAGGTAATCCACCTGCGGGAAGGCGTTTAGCTTATCGTTCTCGCCGGGCAGGCCGCCGCCACAGATGAGGAAACGGTAGGGAAAATCCGCCTTTTCCTGCATCAGCGGGTTGATGTGGTGGATGATGAGCTCCACGGCCTCCAGGTTGGGTTGATAGGATTGCGGGCCGAAAAAGATGATGAGAAACTCCTTTTCCCCGTAGCCATGGCGCTGCCGGATCTGCCGCCGGGCCTGAGCGATGTCTTCCGGCGGATGCCGGTGGCGGGTGCCGAAGGGCACTACGCTGCACTTTTCATCCTTCAGGCCGAAGGCTCTTTTCCCGGGCTCCAGTTCGTCCGGAGAGATAAAGTACAACCGCCCCGCGAGCTTGAAGGTGATCCATTCTATGGCGTAGACGATGGGCCAGAACCATTTGCCCATGCTGCGGAAGCGCCGGTATTCCAGGTTTTGTACGTATATGTGCAGGGAGATGCCCAGCAGGGCCGTCACCGGCAGCAGAAGCGGGGCGATGAACGGCTGATGGGTAATGCAAACATCGATTTTCTCCTTTCTGAAAAGGCGGAAACAACGCCAGGCCAGCAAGGGGTTGGCGTATTTGTACACCTCGTCTTCGAATAACAGCCGCATGGGAAAGGGCGCCTGCTCGGGCTCATTATTGGTTGTGGAAATACAAACCAGTGGCATTTCCCGCGCCAGGAATTCACAGAAGCCAAAGGCCGCCTGATGCCCTCCGTTGGCGGGAGGCACAAAGCGGTAGGGGACAACCATGGCGGCCTTTGGCTTTTTCAATGCTTACTTTTTCTTTTTCCTGCGGCGGGCAGTAGGTTTTGCTTTGGTTTTGCCTTCCGAGGGTGCTTTCGGCGCCGGCTCTTCCGGCGGGTGCTGCACGAATTGGTAACCGCGGTAGCCGATGAAACCGATCAGCCCCAGCAGGATGATGGAGGAGAATATCTGTGAGATCAGTTTGCCCTGCTCGAAAGCTTTGGGCGCAAAGACAAATTCGACCTTGTGCTGCCCGGCGGGAATGCGCAGGGCGCGCAATATGTAATTGACGCGGATATGCTCCACCGGTTCTCCATCAATGTAAGCCTGCCAGCCCTTATCCGGGCCGTACCATACTTCGGAGAATACGGCCAGCTGCTCAGCATTGGTGTTGCTTTGATAGGTGAGGCGGTTGGGGCGGTATTCCGTCAGGCTGATGCTTCCTTCCTTCGCCGGCTGCAGGCCGCTTATGTAATCGCTGAATTCCCGGTGCACTACTGCCGTGCGGCCGGGCTCGAACTCGTCGAGCGCATCGATCTCCTCATTGGCGGAGTTGGCTATGATGAGGCTATCCACAAACCAGGCGTTGCCCAGAGCATTGGGGTTGCGCTGCACCACCGGTTGGCCATTGGCGCCACCGACGATGAAGTAACGGGTGTTGAACATGTCGAGCACTTTCTGGTTGCCCTGCGACAGGTGCCGGTCGATAACGTCCTGAATGCGCTGAAGCTTGGCCGCGTGATACCCTCCGATGGTTTTGTGGAAGTAAGAGGCTTTGGCGGAATTGAAAGTCGGAATGCTGGCATCGTAAACCCGGTAGTGCGGGTCCGGGTCCTGCAGGATCTGCTCGTCTACCGGGCGGGGTTGGAAGTTGGCCTGATACTGGGCTTTGGCCACGAAGATTTCGTTGTCGAGATAGCGCCGGCCTACCGTCCACTGGTCAAATACAGTGAGTACCGCCAGCCCGATGAGCATCAGGTGGAGTTTTATCTTTTTTTCCAGGAAAGCCCACACCAGCCCACCACTGAGCAGCACGAGGATCAGTGTGCGGAAGGCGTCGCTGCGCATCAGCGCCTGCCGGTCGGCAATGATGGCATCAAGGCTGTAGCCGGCCTGTACGTAGCGCGCATCTCCGGAGCTGGTAAAGTCGAAAAAGGAGGGGCCGAGGATGGCAAAGAACAGGCAGATGGCGGCAGCGATACCACCGGCGATCTTGAGGCTGCGCATGGCCGTTTGCTTGTCCACCTTGTCGTTTACTATTTTATGGAGGGCCAGAATACCAAGGGTGGGCACCAGGAAGGCCGTAATACTCAAAATGGAGTTGGGCGTACGAAACTTGTTATACAGCGGGAAATATTCGAAGAACAGGCGGTTGAACCATTCCAGGTTACTGCCCATAGACAGCAGGAAGGTCAGTAAGGCACCCAGGCCGATCCACCACTTGACGGGCCCTTTGACCAGGAACAGGCCCATGAGAAAGAAGAAGAAAACCACCGCGCCAAAATAGATGGGGCCGCTGGTAAAGGGCAGGCTGCCCCAGTACAGCGGGGCGGAAAAATCATCGGGTATCTGAGCCCCTTTACGGCGCAGGTCCTGGACTACAGCGGAACTGGCGCCCACCGGCTCCGTGGAGCCGCCGCCGGCCACCCCGGGGAT
>CAYVVK010000625.1:0-4129 GCA_964454855.1 uncultured Phaeodactylibacter sp.
CTTTTTTCTTCTATCTCCCCGGTAGCCTCGATGGCCTGCAGGATGCGGTCCACGGCATAGGCCAGGTTGACGGCGGTAGGGCGGGTGGCTTTGAGCTTTTCAGCGGATTCGCGAATGTACCGGGCTGCCCTTCGCTTATCTTCAGGGGCGTGCCAGAGGGCTACGTACAGGCCATAGGCGGCCGTCGAGCCGATAAGCGGTGCTCCCCGGACCCACATTTCCCGTATGGCCCGGGTGAAATCCCTGAGCTGGCGCAGGCCGGTGATCTCGAATTCGTGGGGAAGTTTGCGCTGGTCGATGATGTACGCCACCGGGGCGCCCTTCTCTTCTTCCAGCCAGATGGTCTGATAGTGTGTGCCGTTGATGTTCATGCCGGGCTTTTTCCCAAAGGTACGAGCTATGGGGGAACTTGAATAACCTATTTGAAGAATTGATGAAGACTTAATGTCACGTGAGTTTGGGAATTAAATTGATGGGCAACTTGCTTTATCGCTGTTCGCTGTTTGCTGTTCGCTGTTCGCTGTTCGCCACTCACAAATACAGGCATTGGCCATTCGAATATTGAACTGGCGTTCATTTTCTAGTTCGATTTCCAGAAGTACGGGGTGAACAGCACCAGGATGGTAAACAACTCCAGCCGCCCCAGCAGCATGATGAAGGCCAGGAAGAGCTTGATCTCCCACGACAGCCAGGCGAAGTTGTCTACCGGCCCCACCTTACCGATACCGGGGCCGATATTGCCCAGTGCGGAAGCCATGGCCCCGGTGGCGGTCATAAAGTCCAGGCCCATGGCCGAGACGATGATGGAGCCCGTGACGAAGATCATCAGGTAAAGCAGGAGGAAGATGATGATGTGCGTCAGGATGCGCCCGGTGACGATCTGCCCGTTGAGCTTGAGCGGAATGACCGCCCGCGGGTGCAGGATGCGCTTGAATTCCAGGAAGGAGTTCTTGAAGAACACCAGATGGCGGATCAGCTTGATGCTCCCGCTGGTCGAGCCGGCATTAGCGCCCAGGAACATGAGAATAAAGAACACCATGGTCAGGGAGTTGCTCCAACTGGTGTAATCGGCCGAGACGTAGCCGGTAGTCGTAATAATGGAAACGACCTGGAAGATGCTGTCCTGGAACGCTTTTTCCCAGGGCAGCCCGGTAGCGGCCTTGACCGCCAGGGTGACGAATAGCGTGAGGATAAAAACGATAAACAGGTAGGCCTTGAACTCATCGCTGGCCCACACCTTGTCCATTCTGCCTTTCAGGCCGTAGTAGATGAGCGTGTAGTTGGTGCCGGACAGGAACATAAAAAAGATGATGGGGTACTGAATAATGGGCAGGCCGTAATGGGCTATGCTGGCGTCTTTGGTGGAAAAGCCGCCGGTGGCCATGGTGGTAAAGGCGTGGTTGATGGCATCGTAGAACGACATACCCGCCAGGTAGAGGATGACGGTGAGGATAGCCGTCAGGGCCACGTATATCTGCCACAGCCGCTTGGCCGTTTCCCGGATGCGGGGGTGGATCTTATCGGAAGTCGGGCCGGGCGCCTCCGCGACGAACAACTCGATGCCGCCGATGCCGAGCAGGGGGAAGATGGCCACCGTGAGCACGATGATGCCCATGCCGCCGATCCACTGCGTGAGGCTGCGCCAGTAGAGGATGCCCTCGGGCTGCCCCTCAATGGGCGTGAGTACCGTAGCGCCGGTAGTGGTCATTCCCGATACGGATTCGAAGAAGGCCCCCGCCACATCGGGGATGACGCCGCTGAGCAGGTAGGGAAGCATGCCGAAGGAGGCCATGGCCAGCCAGCCGAGGGCCACAATGAGGTAGCCCTCCCGCTTTTTAATGGAGTTGTCTCCCCGGAAGCGGATGAACCAGAGCGCTGCTCCGGTGACGAGGCAGATCAGCCCCGAATTGAGCAGAGGGATCTCATCTCCGCTCTTGAAATAAAAAGACCAGGGCAGGGCCGTCAGCATCAGGCTGCCGATGAGCATCAGCAGTACGGCAATAACACGGGCGATGGGCCGGACGTTGATCATGGCCTAGTGGAATAGTTGTTCGAGCTTGCTGATGGCCTCCGGCAGGGCAAAAACGATGACCTTGTCGTCGAGCTGAAGCTGCGTGTCGCCGTCGGGGATGAGGGTGTCTTCCCCGCGGATGACGCCGCCGATGAGGGCCGTTTTCGGGAAGTGCAGGTCCTTCAGCGGTTTTTTGGTAAGCTGGTTCTTCTTGTGTATCACGTATTCTATGACCTCCGCATCCACGCCGTGCAGGCTGGTGATGGCCTCCACCTGCCCCTTGCGTACGAAGCGGAAGATGTTGTTGGCGGCGATGAGCTTCTTGTTGATAAGGGTATCTACCCCGATGTTCTGGGAGATGTGGATATACTCCTTGTTCTCCACCTGGGCGATGGTCTTGTACACTCCGTGGTTCTTGGCGGTAAGGCTGGCGATGATGTTGGTCTCGGAGTTGTCGGTCAGGGCCAGGAAGGCATCCATATTGCTGAGCCCTTCCTCTTCCAGCAGGTCGATATTGCTGGCGTCGCCGTTGATGACGAGGGTGTTGTTGAGCTGTTCGGCCAGCACTTTGCAGCGCTTGCGGTCCTTTTCGATCAGGGTGACGTTGTATTCGTCCTCCAGCCGCCTGGCGGTGGCCAGCCCCAGGGCGGTGCCTCCCAGGATCATCACGTTCTTGACGGTGATCTTTTTCTTGCCGACGATGTTGATCAGCTTCTCGATATTCTCCTTTCGGACGATGAAGTAAATGTGGTCATTACGCCGCAGTATGGTATTGCCGCGGGGTATGATGGTGCGGTGCCCGCGCAGTACGGCGATGGGGCGCAGGGTCACGTCGGTTTCGATGCCGTGTATGTCCGCCACCTGCTTATTGGCCAGGGGGGAGTATTCGTCCAGGGTGATGCCCGTCAGGTTGATCTTGCCTTCCTCGAACTCGAAGAGGTCGGTGAAGGAACATTCCCGGACCAGGCGGTAGATCTCTTCAGCGGCCAGCAGGGTGGGGGAGATCAGGGAGTCCACGCCGAGTTCCCGGAAGAGCTCGCGCTCCGAGTCGGTCAGATACTCCTGGTTGTTGACCCGGGCAATGGTCTGCCGGGCGCCCATTTTTTTGGCCAGGATGGCCGTTACCAGGTTGTTCTTTTCCGAGGTCGTCACTGCCAGCACCAATTTTGCCCGGCCCACTTCCGCCTGCTCCAGCACATTGATGGAAGAGGAGTCGCCTTTCAGGGTCATCACATCGAGGTGCGTAGAAGCAAAATCCAGCACTTCCTGGCTGGAGTCGATCAGAACGATATCCTGATTTTCAAAAGACAGCAACTCCGCCAGGTGAAAGCCCACATCTCCCGCTCCCGCAATTATTATTTTCATCGTTTTTTTTATAAATTTTCATTCTACAGCCTGGATATACACCTGCAGGCGGCAAAAAGTTTCCGTGAGGAAAACAAACGCATACCCTTATTCATTTTCTTCTAAACGCCTGCATTCTCAGGCTGTTTGGGCCTGATTGCAAATATCCGACAACAAACTGTAAATTCAATGAAAATACTGATGGTTTGCCTGGGCAATATATGCCGTTCTCCTCTCGCAGAGGGCATCATGAAGCGAAAAGCAGAAGAAAGAGGCCTGTCCTGGGAAGTGGATTCGGCAGGAACGGGCTCCTGGCACATAGGCGAGCCTCCCGATCCGCGTTCCATACACATCGCCCGCCAGTACGGGCTGGACATCAGCGGCCAGCGCGCCCGGCAGATCGTGCCCGCGGACCTGAACCGGTACGACCTCATCCTGGCCATGGACCAATCCAACTACAGTGATATTCTACGGCTGGCGGGAGAAAAAAAAACCGAAAACAAGGTGAAAATGATCCTCAATTACGTTCATCCCGGTTCAGACAGCGGCGTTCCGGACCCCTACTGGGATGACGATGGTTTTGAGAAAGTATACCGGCTGCTGGAGAATGCCTGCGAAAAAGTGATCGATAAGCATGCTTAGCTTGCCCATGCTGCCTCGATAACGGAGCCCGAGATCCTTATTTCCGGGGGGGGGAGGAGGAGCTATATTGTTAAATTACGTGAGTTCGGGATAAAATTGATGGTAAATCGTTGCAATTGCTGTTCGCTTATG
>CAYVVK010000626.1:0-875 GCA_964454855.1 uncultured Phaeodactylibacter sp.
TATAGCTTCAGCCGCAGCAACGTCCCTCTGCAGGAGTGTACCTGCAACAACGAGTATTTAGCCTGCCTCCGCCCCGGCAATGGTTTTAATGCCGATTGTGATGGCTGGAAAACCCTGAACAATAACAACAGCGGTACTGTCACCTACGGCGCCGGCCCGTCTCAGTCCATATCCTATTACTTCAAGGTGCGGGTACGAGGCACCGTCCGGGTGCTGTTCTGTACGGGGGAATACTGCGAAGGGTCACGAACCTCCGGGCCTTTTACCCGCAGCACCGAACCCATCAAACAGCCCCGCAACCTCACCGCCACCCGGGAAGAAGGCCTGGACTTCATCCGCCTGGCCTGGGAAAAAGGCACCGACATCCCCAATGACAAGCATGGCTACCGCATCTATCGCGACAGCCTCAGCAACCTGGTGGCCACCGTCAGCGGCAGCACCTACAGCTGGACGGATACGGATGTCGGCCCCACGGAAACCCATACCTACTATGTGAGTACCTACACCGACAGCTGGGGCGGCCATGAATCTCCGGCCATCAGCACTACCGGCTCTACTTTCCCCATGGACTTCTCCGCCACCGATGCCGCCTCCTTCAACTACTCCCGCATCAGCTGGACGGATATTTCCGGCTTCGATGAAGTGGACGGGCTCTTGCTATATCGCGACGGCGCCTCCATCTGGGAATCGGGCCAGGCCACCGCCACCTCCTTTGAGGACCAGGGCGGCATCCCGGGCTTCGAGTACCTGTACCAGCTGTACATCACCATCAACGGGCAACCCAAGACCTGGCCGGTGCTGTCCGATATCGGCGCCAAACGGCCCAATGGCGCATTTACGGGTAGAGTGGTTAGCCGCTCCCAGTCGCCGGTGGC
>CAYVVK010000626.1:885-4126 GCA_964454855.1 uncultured Phaeodactylibacter sp.
AGGTCTGCGCCGAACTGATGGAAGACATACCCCAGGCCAGCGCCGGCACCACGCTCTGCGATACTACCAGCGCCAACGGCCGCTATGAGATCGACGGCCTGTATTACTTCGAATCGGCCCTTTTTAAGATCATCCCTTCCAAGGGCGGCCATACCTTCGACCCCGTATCCCGGGAATGGAACCTCAACCTGGACGATCCCACCAAAGAATTGCCGGATTTTATAGATACCACCTCCCTCACCATAAGCGGCTATGTTACTCAGCCTTTCGAAGGAGACAAGTGCGGGAAGGCCGGCGTGGAAGTCACGGTTAAAGACGCCAATTTCCCTTCTTTTGAATTCAGCACCACCACGGATGAGGACGGCTTCTACAGCCTGCTTGTGGAAGGCCCGGGCACCTACATCATAAGGCCGGAGCTAGGCAACCACACTTTCGAGCCCGCCTCTTACAACCTGAGAATAGAGGACGATGTGAGCGAGGCCAATTTCAGCGACCTCACTATCCGTAAGCTGAGCGGCCACCTGCGCGGGGGCTGTGAAACCTATATCGGCCAGGGGCAGATCCGGATATTCAGCCTGGGAGAACCGAACTTCCCCTGTATTGAAAAGACAGTAAGTACCCAGGCCGGCACCGGCTTCTTCGAAACGGAACTGCCGGCGGGGAAGTACGAACTCGAGATCATAGGCTTCAGCCCGGCGGCCGGCATCAACATCATCCCCGACGACCTCATCAGCTACTTCACCGTAGATACCGTTGACCTCACTTTCGAGCCCGTAGAAAGAAATTACACTTACCGCCGCCCCCCGGAAGTGCAGATCCATTTCCCGCCGCTCGACTTCAGCTGCGATGCCTATGAATACCCCATACTGGAGCAGGCCATTGCCTATCCCGTAGAAATTGAAGTGACCGAGGTGTTCGGCGAAGAGCGCTGCCCGGTGGAGGAAGGCTACGTGATCCTGTACAGCGAAGTGTCGGATTCGGCAAATGTGCCGGATACCCTCTGGCTGGAAGAAGGCGTTGCCACCAAACAGCTGACGCCCGGCCTGCCCAACCTGATCGCTCCCCACCGCAAGCTGTTGCAGGTGGTAGCTGTGGTGGGTGAAGAGACAGCCGAGGCCAGCCAGGAAGTGCTGGTGCTGGGCAACCGCCCGCGCGAGCAAACCTTCGCCACGGTCTCCCCGGAGATCCCCTTCCTTATCCTGCGCGATCCGCCGGGCGACCGCAGCTACAGCTTTTTTGAGGAGGAGAATTACTCGGAATCCGCCCTGCGCCTGTCTATGAAAAAAGAGGCTGCCGCCGAGATATGGAGGGAAGTGAAACTGGGAAGTGAATTTTCCGTTTCCAACGGCGTGATCGGCATCGGCTTCAGCCGCTGGGGCACCATCTCCGGTGGTGTGGAAGTCGGCGCCCGAAATTCCAGCCAGCAAGAACTGGTGCTTTCCTTCCGCCACACCCAGCGCACGGAAACCTCTCCGGACGAACCTTTCATTGGGAAGGATGGCGACCTGTACCTTGGCTACGCTATGAACCTGGTCTACGCCCTGACCGATGTCATTGGCTTTGATGAGGGCAACTGTGAGGTGGAAACCTCCACCGACCTCATTATGGGCAGTGATGGCTTTGAGACCACCTTTTCCTATTCGGGCTATCATATCGAGAATACCCTGCTGCCGCAGTTGCGCCAGTTGCGGGACCTGGCCATAGTGAACGAGCTCAGTGATTCCATCCAGTACTACAACAACCAGATCTCCGTCTGGGAGCAATGCCTTCTGCTCAATGAAAATCAAAAACGGGAGGCTAGCCTGGTGGAAAACCGCTCTTTCGATGCCGGCAACCAGACGTCCTTTTCGCAGGAGTCTGCCATCGAGCGGTCCATCGCGCTGGAAACCTCTTTTTTCATCGAAGAAAGCCTGGCCATAGAGGCAGGAGTGGAGGTCGCCGGCGCCGGCACTTCCGCAGGCGTGGAAGTGCGCAGCCTGGTCAACATCGGCACCACTACTACCAATACCAGCCTGCAAAGCCGCAAGGTGGGCTATAGCCTGCGCGACGACGACCCCGGCGACTTCTTCTCCGTTGACATCAAAAAGGACCCCGCTTACGGTACGCCGGTTTTTGAACTCATCAGCGGCCGTTCCAGCTGCCCCTGGGAGCCGAATACGCAGCCGCGCGAGGGCACGCAGCTTACCGCTGATACCTATGCGCAGTACGGCCTTCCCGCCGATCAGCCCGCGGAATTCCAGCTCACCCTGGGCAACATCAGCCAGAGCGAGGAAGGGCGGCAGTACTTCCTGCAGTTCCTTCAGGAGTCCAACCCGGATGGGGCTACCATTACCATTGGCGGTAGTCCCATAGGCAGCAATCCCATTCCTTACAATATCGGCCCGAACGACGCGATCACGGCGACCGTCACGGTAAGACGCAACAGCCTGGCCTATGCCTTCGACTGCCTGCAGTTCGTGCTGGCTTCCGGCTGCGGCGATGAATTGCTTTCCGATACCATCTGCCTCACCGTTCACTTTGAGAGCCCCTGCAGCCCTATTGAGCTGGCCTTCCCGCAGAACAATTGGGTGGTCAACAAGGACAACGGCAACGGCCTGCTCTTCCAACTGGCGGGCTACGAGCTCAGTGCCCTGGAACAGGTGAAACTACAGTATGCTCCCCGGGGCAGCTCGGAATGGATGACCGCCAGAACTTTCGCCCAAAGCGATCTTTCGGAAGGGGAGACGACTGCTGCCTGGGACGTTACCGAGGTTCTGGATGGGCGGTATCAGTTACGCCTCCGCCTCGATTGCGGCCAGGGCTACCTGTACTCCAATATCACAGAGGGGCGCATCGACCGCAAAGCGCCCCAACTGTTCGGCGTTCCCGAACCCGCCGACGGCGAGTACGTGGCGGGTGATGTGATCGCCCTGAACTTTGACGAGCCTGTCGATTGCGATGAGATCGACAACAACAGCGTGCTGCTCAGCACGCCTTCCGGGCAGTTCTTCCCCGCCCAGGTGGGCTGCCAGGGCAACCGTATACTCATCCTGCCCGATGCGCCCTTGCACACTTACGAAGGCACGAGGGTACAGGCGCAGTTCGATCTGGTATCCGACCTCTTCGGCAATTCCACCGATGACTTCATCCGCTGGGAATTCGAAGTAGGCGAATCCACCGGTTCCGGCCCCTTCGATACCGATGACGACGGCCTGCTGGATGAGGACGACAATTGCCCGCTGGCCGCCAATCCCGAACAGGA
>CAYVVK010000627.1:0-1608 GCA_964454855.1 uncultured Phaeodactylibacter sp.
AACTGCCCGGCAGCAATTTCGAACGCCGCCGCCTGCGCCCGCAGGAGATCCGCGCCGCTCTGGAGCCCATCCTCTATGAACTCAAGGCCAGGGAGCCGGAACTGCAGGTGATCCTTACGGTAAGCCCTGTGCGCCACATCCGCGACGGGCTGGTGGAGAACCAGCGCAGCAAGGCCCTGCTGATCCTCGCTGCCGATGAGCTTGCGCGGGAAATGCCCTTCGTGCACTACTTTCCTTCCTACGAGATCCTGATGGATGAGCTGCGCGACTACCGCTTCTACGCCGACGATATGATCCATCCCAGCCCGCTGGCCATACAGTACGTCTGGGAAAAATTCGGCGAAGCTTTCTTCCCGGAACCCACCCGGCAGTTGCTGAAAAGGGTGTACAAGATCGTGCAGGCCAGCCGCCACCGCCCCTTCCATCCGGAGTCGGAAGAACACCAGGCCTTTCTGCGGCGCCAGTTGGAGCATATCCGGGAATTGGAACGAGAGCACCCCTACCTGAGCTTCGTGACGGAGCGCGATCAGTTTATGGGGCAGTTGCGATAAGCACTAAAATCTTTATCTTGAAAGGGTATCGATCAATCACCCGCTATGGAACCTAGTGCTTTGGGAGTTAATTAATTGACAGGTAGTTGGTGTTATAATAGATTGATAACCCGTTGATTATTTTGACTGCCGACTGTCAACTATTTACTGCCGACTGCACTAGCCTGTCAAGTGGCGTTTATCTGGCTGCTCTACTCCTCTGTCTCTTCCTGGCGGTGGTGGTGAGTACGGGCGCGCCGCGCAGCTACTCCAGGCTTTTCCTGCTGGCTCTGTTGGGGGCTATCGCCCTGGCCCTGCTGGACAGCCTGTGGTTTAGCATCCGTTTGTTCCGGGCCTATCCGCACTCCCTTTTTATGTTCTCTGCCGTTTGGCTGCTGTTGTCTCCATTGATGTACCTGTATGCGGCTTTCTACCTGAAAAAAAAGAAGCGCCTGGAATGGCTGGACCTGCTGCATGCCCTGCCAGCCCTGGTGTACCTTTGGCTGGTTGTTGATTTTTTTGTGCTTCCCGCAGAAAGAAAAGTAGCGATCGGCAATGCTCTGATAGAGGGTAATTCGGGGCCGAGCCTATTTTCCCTGCTTTTTTTCGGGCAAAGCTATGTTTATCTGGTACTGGCCTATCGGCTGTTGAAAGGCAGTGGCTACCGCTGGCTATTTCAGTGGTGGCTCTTCTGGGTGGGAGTCGTTGTCTTTGATGGCTTTACCTGCAGCCCGGCCTGAAACAACACCAGCTGGCGGAAAAACTGGACATCAACCCGGTTCTGCTTTCCCAGGTGCTCAATACGGGCCTGCGAAAGCGGTTCAATGAGCTGATCAACGAGTACCGCATTGAACACGCCAAATACCTCATTCGCAAGGATTATCTCAGCGGGCACAGCATAGAGGCGCTGGCGATAGAGAGTGGCTTCCGCAACAAAGTGTCGTTCTACCGCAACTTTAAGGCCATCTGTGGAGAAACCCCCAAAGATTACTGGGAGAAAGTATGCGGCTAGGCGGCTGCGGGGCGCCGGATTCATCCGGCAAGCCTAAGGGATTGCGCAACAATAACTTACCCATTT
>CAYVVK010000627.1:1618-4091 GCA_964454855.1 uncultured Phaeodactylibacter sp.
GGCTGGCTCGGTCATCATGCACCTCAAGGTGGGCGACCCGCTGTTCAAGTCGTTCCCGGCGGCCCTCTTTTTGCTGATGTGCCTGGTGGTGGCTTACGCCTCTCAGTGATCGGGCGGCGTGTAAATGTGGGTGGCTGGGGCGGAGCTTAGGGATTGCGCAACAATAACTTACCCATTTAGTCTCGTTCTTTTGCACGCTAACGGCGTTAAAAAGCCTCGCCGTAGCTCCACTATGCCTACGTTTTTTGCCTTGTTAGCGCACAAAATAACTTCGTCTATTCTGAGTAACTTATTATTGCGCGATCCCTTAGGGATGAGTAACGACAGCGTAGTATTGGAGGCTAAGATACAGGTTGAGGGCCGCGTAAAACAAGGCGGGCGAGGCAGCCACGAGGCTGTCCCCTATCTTCATGCGCACGCCAAAGCCAAACGCCATCATGAGCGCCAGCCCGACGGCGGAGAAAAGGGCCAGTGCCGGCGCCAGCCAGTACCCAATGAGCAGGCCCAGCCCGCCCAACAGTTGCAAGTAGCCGATCAGCGCCCGCTGCCGGCCGTAGCCAAACCGAATGAACTCGCTCTTCATGCGAGCCGAAGTGAGGCAGCTAGCACCGTAAAACAAAAAAGAAGTACCAGAGAGAAAAGTGGCCGCGGTGGGTAGATCCATGCTGTCTGTTGCTTTTGCTGTGAGAGCCAATTTATGAGGTTCAAATCTTTTACCGGTACTTGCCGGGCAGTGCTCCGCCTCTCGGCAAAATCCCTGCTGTGCTTTTGACACCGTGAGTACGAACTATATCCAACCTAAAATGTTCACCCTTCGTCATTTTTCGTTTCTAAATTAAAAAGGCAAGTGCCGATTGTACATTTTAAAACAACGGTTCTCTGACAATTTCCGCGCATTGACGCAAATGCTTTCGCGAAAAGCTCTACTTCCTCTGGTCGTATTTCTTCCCGCGAAAGCATTTCCCGCGGAAATCGTCAGAGAAGGAAAACAACAAGATTATGTCCTCCTTTCACGAACCGGGCATCCACAAAGCCCAAAAGGCCTTTGGCTATCTGCTGTCTGTGCTGGCCTCGTTTATGGTACTGGTATCCGGGCTGTTGAAATTTGTCCAGAACACATGGGCCATGGAGCCCTTGGAGAAGCTGGGGCTGAGTGAACACTGGCTGCCAGTGGCCGTGATCGAAGTCCTCTGTGTCGTGCTGTATTGGATACCCAAGGCCAGTAACATAGGCTTCTTTTTGCTTTGCTCCTACGTCGGCGGCATCATCGTGGCGGAATTGCTGATGGGGGAGGCGCCGGTGCCCGGCCTGGTCATCGGCCTTATGGTTTATCTGGGCACGCTGCTGAGAAAGCCCTCGCTTGCTGGCTTGAGTGCTGCCGGCAGGGCATGAGGCAGCTATTGGGCAGAGGGATTGCCCGGTACATTTTTGTCAGACTACCTGAGGGCGGCGCAGAGGCCCTGTGCTTATCAGGTTCTCCGTTCACACCATCAGACGGGCGGTGGTGGATGAAAGTGGCGGCCTGTTGCTTGAAATCGAACGCTGAATCTGCTTATACATCTTCCAAAAAATCCCTTGCGCCATCTCCCAGCAGGTGCTGGATAAGCCCCGACAGCCCGTCGGCCAGGTATTTCACGCGATAGCCCTGGGTTTGCAAATATACCATGGCGATGATCGCGCGGTCTTTGTGTGGGCAAGCCGTCACGATCAGTTTGTCGCGATTGAGTTCCTTGTGCCGCAGCGGCAATTCAGGAAGGGGGATGTGCAGGCCGAAGCCGGTACGCCAGGCCTGGTATTCTTCCGGGAAGCGTATGTCCACGAGTTGGGCTTCTCCGGCCTTCAGCCATTCCAGGAGTTGCTTACTGTTGGCTTTCATGTCTTTTCGGGACTCATAGGTGTAGTGGAGCAGATATTCCTCCAAGGCATTTTGATCTTTCATGCGAAAGTTTTTTGGTTCTTACACAAATCTCGTGATGTAGAGTTGGCCACGAGATTTGTCTAAGAAGTTTTTTTAATGAAAAGAACGCCAGGTGTCTTTCCAGGGGGGTAAAAATTGCCGGTGGAGCACCCATCGGCTCATCAGCCGAACACATCCCACAGTAGTTTCAGGGCGATCACAACCAAAACACCTGCATAGATTCTTCTTACATCCCTGGATTTGGCGCGTTCCGCCATAAACCGCCCACCCAGTTGCGAACCAATGATCACGGCCAGCACCATAACCGCGGTAAAGAGCCAGTCTATCTCTCCCTGCGCCATATGCCCCAGATAGCCGGAGGCCGAAGAAAAAGTGACCACAAATGCGGTGGTAGCCGCTGCTTCTTTGGCTTTATAACCCAGCCACATCAGTACAGGCGCAATGATGAAGCCGCCGCCCAGGCCGAGCATACCTCCGGTAAAGCCGGCAAAGCTTCCGGCGAAAAGGCCGGCCAGGCTGCGTTTTTTCAGGCTCATCTTTTGCGAGGGTTCTGCT
>CAYVVK010000628.1:0-2327 GCA_964454855.1 uncultured Phaeodactylibacter sp.
GGTGGCGGAAAAGAAGAAGGTCTGCCGTTTTTGCGGCAGTTTGCGGATCACCCGCTTCACATCGTGGATGAAGCCCATGTCGAGCATGCGGTCGGCCTCATCGAGGACGAAGAAATCCACTTCACTCAGGCCGACGTATCCCTGGTTCATCAGGTCGAGCAGGCGGCCCGGGGTAGCGGCGAGGATGTCTACGCCGGCCTTTAGCTGCCGCGTCTGTGCATTCTGCGAAACGCCGCCAAAGACGACGGTATGACGCAATGGCAGCTGCTTGCCGTAAGCTTCGAAGCTTTCCCCGATCTGTATGGCCAGTTCCCGGGTAGGCGCCAGGATCAACGCCCGGATGGGGCGGTTCCTGTTATTGCTGTTATGGCTCTCCATCAGGAGTTGCAGGATGGGCAGCGCAAAGGCCGCCGTCTTTCCGGTGCCGGTCTGCGCGCAGGCCAGCAGGTCTCTGCCTTTTAGCACCAGGGGAATGGATTGTACCTGAATGGGTGTAGGTTTCTTGTATCCAGCCGTTTTTAGAGCCTGCTGGATGGGCTCGATCAGATTCAAGTCTTGAAATGTCATTACTGTAATTGAAAACGGCTGGCTAAAACTTTGGTGGGTTCTGCATCAGCAGTCGATGATCTATAATATTTGGTATCCCCCTCGTTCGGGTAAATACTTCAGAATAACGCCCAAGGTAAGCATAATAGTTCAATGCACCCGAATAAATATTTTTGGGGTAGTGGAATACTTCGCGCTTTTTTTTAATTTAGTTGTCCCTCTCACCTGTGCATTCATGCTGTCCTCCCGTTCTCTTGGTGGGTGAAAATGTGCTTTTCAGGTTTCCTGCCGGAAGGAAATTCTTTCGCGGAAAGCGATAAATGAACCCTTATGAGAAAAACACTGATCTTTTTGTTTTTGCTGGCTGCTTTTTATGCCTCCGGGCAGCAGGCCTCCGTTCAGGAACTGCAAAGCAGGCTGGCTCAATCTCAGGGTAAGGAGCGTATTGATATCCTGAATACCCTGTTGGAAGAATTTAAGTTTCAACAGCCTCAGCAGGCGGCGGCCTATGCGGAGGAGGGGCTACAGCTGAGTCAGCAGCTGGGCTATCGCGAGGGCATCTTCCCTGCCGCCTATTATCTGGCGATCGCGGAAAGGGACAATCGCAACATCCGCCGCGCCATTCGCTATGCCGAGCAGGGGCTGGCGGCCGCGAAGGCCATCGGAGACAAAATGGCGGAATTGAAGGGCTACAGCATACTGCAGACCATCTACCAGGTATCCGGCCGGGATAAGCTGAGGGGCGAATACGCCGGGAAGTACGACAAGCTGAAGAAAGAACTGGAACTCGCCCAGCTGGAAAAGGAATACGCTTCTACTTCCAGAGCGCTCGGCCAGGTAGAACAGGAAAAAGAACAGATCTCTCAGGAAAAGGAGGCGGTGCTGGACGTGCTGAAGCTGACCCAGGAAGAAAAGCTGCAACGGGAAGCACAGCTGGCTCTCGCCCAGAAGGAATCCGCCGAGCTGGCGCAGGCCAAGGCCGAGCTGGAGCGGGAAACGGCCATGATGGAAAAGGATGCCGCCCTGCTGCAATTGCAGCTGAATGAAGAACGGGCGGTACGCAACCGCCTGATCGCTATTGCCCTGGGCCTGCTGCTTTTACTGATAGCCATCTGGCAGCGCTACCGTTTCGTGCAACAACGAAAGCTCGCGGAGATCGAGAAGCAACGCGCCGAGCGCCTGCAGGAGATCGATGAGCTGAAAGACCAGTTCCTGGCCAATACCTCCCACGAGTTGCGCACGCCGCTCAACGGCATCATCGGCATCGCCGAATGGCTGTATGAAAAACGCGAGGAGGCCGGCCCGGAAGTGCTGAAGGAAAACCTCTCGGTCCTGATCTCAGCCGGCAAGCGGCTCAACAACCTGGTGAGCGACATCATGGACTTCTCCCGCCTGAAGAATGCCGAATTGCAGCTTCGCCTCAAGCCACTGCACCTGCGTTCCCTGGTGGATGTCATCCTGCGCATCAACCTGCCCCTGACCAAAGGCAAATCCCTGCAGCTGTCCAACGCCGTCCCGGTGGATCTTCCGCCGGCCATGGCTGATGAAGGCCGCCTGCAGCAGATCCTTCAAAACCTGGTGAGCAACGCCATTAAGTTTTCCGACAAAGGCGCCGTCACCGTCAGCGCCCGGCAGCTGGGAGAGGAGCTGGAGGTCTCTGTGAGCGATGAGGGCATCGGCATTCCGGAAGCCAAGCAGGAGTTCATCTTCCAGGCCTTCCAGCAGGGCGACGGTTCGGTAGCCCGGGAATACGAGGGCACGGGCCTGGGCCTGGCCATTAC
>CAYVVK010000628.1:2337-4089 GCA_964454855.1 uncultured Phaeodactylibacter sp.
GGAAAGATATGGCTGGAATCGGAAGCTGACAAAGGAACGGCTTTCTACTTTACCCTGCCGGTTTCGGAAGAGGCGCCCGCCGAAGTGAAGGAAGACATCAAGGAAAATGCCCGGGAGCTGCTATCCGACAAGGAGCCGGAAGAGGCAAAGCCCGGGCCGGCAGCAGCCGTGGCTGCCGGGCAGCGCATCCGCATCCTGATCGTCGATGATGAGCCCATCAACCAGCATGTCCTGAAAAACCACCTGGATCCGGCCTACTACGCCATCACAGCGGCCATGAACGGGGAAGAGGCTCTGGCGGCCTTACAATCAGGAGAAACTTTCCACCTGGTGCTGCTGGACGTTATGATGCCGCGCATGTCGGGCTACGAAGTTTGTGAAAAGATCCGGGAGAAATACCTGCCTTCGGAATTGCCCATCATCATGGTCACGGCCAAGAATCTGGTGAAGGACCTGGTCACCGGCCTCAATATCGGGGCCAACGATTATCTGGCCAAGCCCTTTACCCGCGATGAGTTCCTCGCCCGGGTGAAGACGCAGCTCAACCTGCATCAGATCAATCAGGCTACCGGCCGCTTTGTGCCCAATGCTTTCCTGCGCTCCCTGGGGCGCGAAAACATCACCGAAGTACGCCTGGGCGACCAGGTGGAACGCAAGGTGACCGTATTCTTCTCGGACATCCGCGATTATACGGCGCTGTCGGAATCCATGACGCCGGATCAGAACTTCCGTTTCGTAAATGCCTATAACCGGCGTATGGGCCCTATCATCGGCCGAAACCAGGGCTTTGTCAATCAGTATCTGGGCGATGCCATCATGGCCATCTTTCAGCAAAGCCCGGCGGATGCCCTGCATGCTTCCATCGAGATACAAAAAGAGTTGCGCGCCTATAATGAACAGCGGGCTAAGAAAAAACGCCTCCCCATCCGTTCCGGCATAGGCTTCCATACCGGCAAGCTCATCATGGGCATCATCGGCGATGAAAAACGGCTCGACGCCGCCACCATCTCCGATGCAGTGAATACCGCCGCCCGCATCGAGAGCCTCAACAAATACTACGGCACCAGCCTTCTGCTGAGCGAGGATAGCCTGGCGGGGATTGCCCAGCCCGAAAACTTCCATTTCCGGCTGCTCGGCAGGGTGCAGATGAAAGGGAAAAAAGTGCCGGTGGGCATCTACGAATGCTTCGACGGAGATACGCCGGAGATATTCGAAAAGAAACTGGCCTCTCTGGAGGCCTTCGGACAGGCGCGGGAATACTATTTCGATAAACAATTCGCTAAAGCTTACCGCGCCTTCGAGGGCATCCTAAAGGAAAACCCGGAAGACGCCACCACCCAACTCTTCCTTAATAAAACGGTGGAGTGCATCGCCAGTGGCGTGCCGGATGACTGGACGGGCATCGAGCGGATGATGGCCAAATAAAGGTAAAAGGTAAAAGGTAAAAGGTAAAAGGTAAAAGGTAAAATGATAAAGGTAAAATGATAAAGGTAAAATGATAAAGGTAAAATGATAAAGGTAAAAGGTAAAAGGTAAAAGGTAAAAGGATGACGGTAGAAGGTTGAATGGCAGGCTATAGCTGTTAAGGAGGTAAATTGTTACATTGTTACATTGTTGCTGCTCTGGGGTGTACGGGCAGCCCATGGTTGGCTCTCTCTGGAATTGTTGGGTTGTTAGATTGTTAGGTTGATTGTTAGATTGTTGCCGCTCTGGCGTGTACGGGGTATGGGTGAAAACGGGAAGGCAAGCCGG
>CAYVVK010000629.1:0-4083 GCA_964454855.1 uncultured Phaeodactylibacter sp.
AGGAGATCCTGCAGCGCGAAGATGTGGATGCGGTGATCATCGCCACGCCCGACCACTGGCACAAGCAAATATCAGTGGATGCACTGATGAGCGGCAAGAGCGCCTACTGCGAAAAGCCCATGGTGCATAGTATCGAAGAAGGCATGGAGGTGATAAAGGCCCAGCGGGCCTCCGGAAAAACCTTCCAGGTGGGCAGCCAGGGCATGAGCTCCCTGGGCAATGAGAAGGCCAAAGAGCTGCTGGCGGAAGGCGCCATCGGCAAGCTGATCTACGCCGAAGGCTTCTGGGCGCGGAATTCTCCCTTCGGCGCCTGGCAGTATCCCATTCCCGAAGATGCCTCGCCGGAGACGGTCGACTGGAAGCGCTACATCAGCAATACCACACAGCGGCCCTACGATCCGCTGCGCTTCTTCCGCTGGCGCAACTACCGCGACTACGGCACCGGCGTGAGTGGCGACCTCTTCGTGCACCTCTTCTCCAGCCTGCACTTCATTACCAACTCCAAAGGCCCTAACAAGGTGATGGCTACCGGCGGCCTGCGCTACTGGAAAGACGGCCGCGAAGTGCCCGACGTATTGCTGGGCATGTTCGACTATCCGGAAACCGAGGAACACCCCGCTTTCAACCTTTCCCTGCGGGTCAACTTCGTGGATGGCACCTCCGGCAGCACCTACCTCAAACTGGTGGGCAGCGAAGGCGCCATGGACGTCAAGTGGGAAGAAGTGGTGCTGCGCCGGAACGAAGCCGCCGACCCTATGGCCGATCCCTTCCTGCAGTCGAAGGCGGAGAAGGCCATAACCGCCGCCCCCCGGGAGCGCAAGAAAATGCGCAGCCCCGATGAGGTAGTGTTCAAAGCAGAGGAAGGCTACAAAGGCGCTCATTACGACCACCTCTTTAACTTCCTGCACGGCGCCCGCAACGGACAGCAGGTAGCAGAGGATGCGGTATTCGGCTTCCGGGCCGCCGCCCCGGCCCTGCTGTGCAACAACAGCTACTTCAACGACGAGATCATCTACTGGGACCCCGAAAAAATGGCCCTGCAGAAGTGACGCCTCCTTCCGAGACAGTAGCTCCGGAAGCCCCGCTTCCGCAACAACAGAAGGGAAATCTCCCGCAGGAACGCCGGCACCGAGGTGTCGCTTCCCAAATAGCGAAAGGAGGTGACGCTTTCTGCCCAGCCACGAGATACAAAAGTGTCGCCTCCCAAGGCCCCAAAAGATGATAAAATGTATAAACCAATCCAAAATAACTCATAAATCAAAACACCATGAAAAATATACTCTTCCCCATCTTAGTCCTCCTCCTGGCCACCGCCTGCCAGAACACGTCAACACAGAACGGCGATAACGCACACAACATCCTCACCGAAGCCGAAAAAGAGGCCGGCTGGCAGCTCCTTTTCGACGGCAAGTCCACCGACCAGTGGCGGGGCTACAACCACGATGCCTTTCCCACCAAAGGCTGGGATATCGATGAAGAAGGCAACTTGATGGTCTTTAAATCGGATGGCAGCGAGGATGGTTTCGGCGGCGACATCATCACCAAAGAGCAGTACGAGAATTTCGAGCTGCAGCTCGATTTTTTGGTCAGCGATACCGGCAACAGCGGCATTCTGTACCGCGCCATCGAGGTGGAAGGTACGCCCATCTGGCACAACGCCCCGGAGTATCAGATCCTGGACAATCAGGCTTATGCCAAAGAAGGGGAGGAGTCTTCCACCCACTTCACGGCCGGGAATTATGACCTGCATGCTGTTCCTGCCGGCCTCCCCAAGCCGGTGGGAGAGTGGAACACCGCTCGCATCGTAGTCAACGGAAAACAGGTGCAGCACTACCTGAACGGCAATAAAACGGTGGAGTATGTTATCGAATCGCCAGAATGGAACGAATTGGTGGCCAACAGCAAATTCAGCGAATACCCCAGCTACGGCCGCGCCCTGAAGGGCCATATTGCTCTGCAGGACCACGGCCACCTGGTGAAGTTCCGCAACATCAAGATCAAACCCCTGCCCAGCAGCCTGGAGTCGATCTTCAACCACGAGGACCTCAGCGGCTGGGAAGTGTACGGCACCGAAAAGTGGTACGTGGAGAACGGCGAGCTGGTCTGCGAAAGCGGCCCGGATAAGGAATACGGCTACCTGGCCACGGAGGAATCGTACAAGGATTTCGACCTCGTCCTGGAGTTCCTGCAGGAATCCGACGGCAACAGCGGCGTTTTCTTCCGCTCCTCTTTAGACGGCACCAAGATCAGCGGCTGGCAGGCGGAAGTGGCGCCCCCGGGCAAGCACACCGGCGGCATCTACGAGTCCTACGGCCGCGGCTGGCTCATCCAGCCCGATTCCACCCTCGACAGCAGCCTTAAAATGGGCGAGTGGAACAGCCTGCGCGTACAGGCCATCGGCGATCGCGTCACCACCTGGCTGAACGGCACGCACATGATCGAACTGGAAGACGAAAAGATCGGCGCAGCTGACGGTAAGATCGCCCTGCAGATCCACGATGGGGGTGGGATAAAGGTAAGGTGGCGGAATATTCGGGTGATGGAGTTGTAGCGCCGGATTCCTCCGGCTGGCTAAAACAGGTTGGGCAGCAGTATCGACTTCCCTATTTGCCGTAGTATTTCGTCTTGGTAATAAAACGCCAATAATAAATTCCGCCCACTTATGAAAGAAGGTGAAACGCCTAAAATTGTGCCATCAGAATTGCTCCTTCCGTTTATTCTGATCACCTCCCTCTTTGCCCTCTGGGGATTTGCAAATGCGGTAACAGACCCAATGGTGCAAGCCTTTAAAAAGGTATTGGAGTTAAGTAATTCGGAAGCAGCCTGGGTACAAATGGCCTTTTACGGAGGCTATTTTTGTATGGCGCTTCCGGCTGCTTTGTTTGTTCGAAAATATTCCTATAAAGTGGGGGTTTTAATTGGGTTGGGCTTATATGCTACCGGTGCGCTGATGTTTTATCCCGCTGCCATAACGGAGCTATTCTGGTTTTTTTGCCTGGCCTTGTATATCCTCACCTTTGGCCTGGCCTTTCTCGAAACTACGGCCAATCCTTACATACTGGCCATGGGGGCTCCGGAAACCGCCACGCAACGCCTGAATCTTGCGCAGGCATTCAATCCGGTGGGCCTTCTGCTGGGCTTATTGGTGGCTCAGCAGTTCGTGCTTAAACAATTGCAGTCGGACGACATAAGCGATTTCAGCGCACTTGCTGAGGCTGAAAAAGCCCTGATCAGGACCACTGATTTGATGGTCATCAGAGACCCGTACGTCGTTCTTGGGTTAGTCATTGTACTGGTGTTCATCCTTATTCTGGCCAATAAGATGCCGCAGGCCAGGGGAGACAATGAAGTGCCCAGCCTCAGAAAAACATTTAAAACGCTGAGCCAAAAGCCAAAATACGTAATGGGCGTACTAGCTCAGATAAGTTACGTGGGAGTGCAAATAATGTGTTGGACCTATATCTATCAATACGCTGAAGCCATCAGCATTTCCAGTGAAGTAGCCGCAAATTATCAATTCATCGCCTTTACCCTCTTTTTGGTTGGCCGGGCGGCCGGCACCTATTTGCTGCGCTTTATCAACCCCGGTAAACTGCTGATGTACTTCGCCTTTCTAGGCGGGATTTTCACGCTGGGAACCATTTTTATTAGCGGAATGCTGGGGCTTTACAGTTTGGTAGGCATCTCTCTGTTTATGTCCCTTATGTTTCCGACCATTTATGGGATTGCCTTAAATGGCTTGAAGGAAGAGGAGTCGAAAATAGGAGCTGCCGGCCTGGTAATGGCCATTGTCGGCGGAGCTCTGATGCCTAAACTTCAGGGAATGATCATTGACCTTGGCGGTAATGCGGTGGATGACCTCACCATCATGGGGGTAAGTGAAGTGAATTTTTCCTTCTTCTTGCCGTTACTCTGTTTTCTGTTTATTGCCTTCTATGGGAAACGCGCCTCGTCCCAACGGTAGCATGGAGAAGGCATAGCAAGGGACGGGCCGCCCTTTTTTGGGGTAGCTTACTAATTGTAGCTATTGTTGTACAAAACCTAAAGGTAACTAAAGCGGCCACCTAAGCAGCCGGTTCGTTA
>CAYVVK010000630.1:0-4075 GCA_964454855.1 uncultured Phaeodactylibacter sp.
GGGGTCCTTGCCGGAGAAAGCGCCGCCGCCGTGGGCGCCCATGCCGCCGTAGGTATCCACGATGATCTTGCGGCCGGTCAGGCCGGTATCGCCGTGCGGGCCGCCGATGACGAACTTGCCGGTGGGGTTGATGTGATAGGTAATGTCTTTGGTGAACAGCTTCTGCAGTTCGGGCTTTACCATCTTCTGCACACGGGGTATGACGATGTTGATGATGTCCTCGCGGATCTGCTTCAGCATTTTCTCATCCTCGTCGAATTCGTCGTGCTGGGTAGAGACCACGATGGAGTCGATGCGCTGCGGCACGTTGTCGTTCGAATATTCGATGGTGACCTGCGATTTGGAATCCGGCCGCAGGTAAGTCATTTCCTTACCTTCCTTGCGGATGTGGGCCAGCTCCTGCAGGATGTGGTGGGAGAGGTAGAGGGCCAGCGGCATGTAGTCTTCGGTCTCGTTGGTGGCGTAGCCGAACATCATGCCCTGGTCGCCGGCGCCCTGTTCTTCTGGTTTTTCCCGTTCCACCCCCTGGTTGATGTCCGGCGACTGCTCGTGTATGGCAGAGAGTACGCCGCAGGAGTGCGCTTCAAACATGTATTCCGACTTGGTATAGCCGATGCGCTTGATGACGTCGCGGGCGATCTGCTGCACGTCGAGGTATGTGGTGGATTTCACTTCGCCCGCCAGCACCACCTGCCCGGTGGTCACGAGGGTCTCACAGGCTACTTTGGAGGTAGGGTCGAAGGCCAGGAAGTGGTCGACCAGCGCGTCGCTGATCTGGTCGGCAATCTTATCGGGATGCCCTTCGGAAACAGATTCGGAGGTAAATAGGTATGGCATTGATCTTTATCGTTAAGTTAATCAAGAGGGCCGGCCTAAGGGCTCGCGGCAAAAACGCTGCAAAAATAGGAATTGTTTCGAAACTAGAGCTATCAGAAGAGTCAAAATGTCGGGACGTCGGAATGTCGAGACGTCCATACGTCGGGACGTCTCGACCCCTCTGACCCCTCGACGTTTTGACGTTTTGACGTTCATTTCACCTCACACCGCAACAACTGCTTCACCTCCGTCTTGGTATGGATAAAACCCTCCAGCACATCGCCGATCTGCACCGGGCCGACGCCGGCGGGGGTGCCGGTATAGATGAGGTCGCCCATCTGCAGTTTGAAGAACTGGGAGACGTAGACGATGATGTCCTCAAAGGAGAAGATCAGGTCCTTGGTGTTGCCATGCTGCACGGTTTCGCCGTTCTTCCGCAGCTCGAACTCGATGGCCGAGCGGTTGACCTTATCCACAGACACGAACTTGCCGAGCACCGCGGAGCCGTCGAAGCCTTTGGCGATCTCCCAGGGCTGCCGCTTATCTTTGCACTCCTGCTGCAGGTCGCGCGCCGTAAAGTCGATGCCCAGGCCTACTTCCCGGTAGTAATCCCCGGCGAATTCCGGCTGTACATGCCGGCCGTTCCTGGCGACTTTGAGCACGATCTCCAGCTCGTAGTGCAGGTCTTTGGTAAACTCCGGATAGTACAGGGGCTTGTTGTTGACCAGCAGGGCGGAAGCGGGCTTCATAAATACCACGGGCTTCTCCGGCACCGGGTTATTGAGCTCCCTGGCGTGCTCGATGTAGTTGCGGCCTATGCAGATGATCTTCATGTGGTTGAGATTGTTGGATGGTTAGATGGTTTAGGTTGTTACCATTGTTGGGATTGTTGGATGGTTAGATGGCTACCATTGTTTAGATTGTTGAGCGTAGTAAAACCTGTATGGTTTAGATGTAGATTATTTGTTACCAGTTTATTAGGCTCTGGATTCTGGCATCTTGTATCTGGCGTCTAACTGACAATGGCTAAAATCGCACATTCTGCAATCCCGCCAGTTCCTTCACCTCCTTCACGGTCTCCTGCGCCCGCTTGCGGATCTCGGCGGAGCTGGCTTTGATCTCGTTCTTCACTTCCTTTTTGCGGGCCTGCAGTTCGGCCTTCCGTTCGCGAAAGTTTGTGCTGATCTCCACCAGGGCATCGGCCACGGCGTCTTTGAGGGCTACATACTGCAGGTTTCCGGCGGTATAGTCGGCCATCAGCTGGCGGTGGGCATCCTCTTTGCCGGCGGCTTCCAGCAGCAGGAATAGGTTTTCCACGCCGGGGCTCATTTCACCGGCGGGCGTATCGCCGGTATCGGTGACGGCGGAGCGTACCTGTTTGCGCAGGCGGTTTTCCTCTTCGAAGACATTGATGTAGTGCTTGGCGCCCAGGCTTTTACTCATCTTGCGCTCGGGGTCGGCGGTGGAGCGTACCTTGAGCACTTTAGTGAACAGCGGCTCGGGCAGCACGAAGTATTCCTTACCCACCTGGTTGTTGAAACGCTGGGCGATATTGCGGGTCAGTTCCAGGTGTTGTTCCTGGTCTTTGCCGATGGGTACGTAATCGGCCCGGTAGATGAGGATGTCGGCGGCCTGCAGTACCGGATAGTCGAACAGGCCTGCCGAGATGAAGCCTTCGCCACTGGCTTCGGCGCTCTGGCTGCTCTTATCTTTGAACTGCGTCATTCGCGTAAGCATGCCATAGGAAGTGAAACAGTTGAGGATCCAGCACAGCTCGGCATGCTCCGGGATGAGGGACTGAATGCAGAGGTTTTCCGGGCGGATGCCGGTGGACAGCAGGTTGAAGATCAGGTCCCAGGTATTCTCCCGCAGCTTTTTCGGGTTGTAGGGCATGGTCATGGCGTGATAATCCACCACGGTGTATACGCAGTTGTACTTTTCCTGCAGTTCCACCCAGTTTTTTACGGCCCCAAAGTAGTTGCCGAAGTGCATGTGGCCGGTGGGCTGAATACCGGAGAGTACCCGTTTCTTCTGTTCCATCTTTTGCGTCTCGTTTTACCTTTTACCTTTTACCTTTTACCTTTTACCTTTTGACTTTTATCTTTTGACTTACCTAAACAACCAGCCCATATACTTATTCACCTCATCGTACAGGAAGGCCTCGCGCCTGTCTTTTTGTTCTTCGGTGATGGGAATATTTTCCCAATCTTTGGTCAGCCAGTATTCCATGGCGCCCTCTATAAAGATGAACTTGGCATGGGGCTGATCTACGAAAAAGAGGTCCGGGCCGCCGAAGTAGTAGGTGGATTGGCCTTCCAGGGATTCGGTGCTTGCTGCCTTGGCCACGGTAAGTTTTACGGCCTTGCCGTTTTCCATCCACAGTTGCAGGAGCTGTGGCTCGCTTCCGCCTGTGTAGACGGTATCGATATCGGGTATTTGCCGGTCCAGCCGGTCGTTGGTATTGTTTACGATCTCCTGTACGCGGGTGATGACCCGTTCGGCCAGTTCCGCCTCCGTTTGGGCGCCGGAGAGCGAGTTCTGGCTGAAGGACAGGGAAAAAGAGGCCAGCAAGAGGCCGGCAGAGAAGGCTGGTTTCAGGATCGTGGATGACTTCATGGTTCTAAAGGTTTTAAATTCCAAACGCTTCAAGGTAGCGCTCTGCTTCCCGAAGCAGGTAGGTTTCCCGCATTTCCCACTGCTGGCGGGGTATTTCCCGGGGCTGCCACTTTTCATCCAGCCAGTACTTCAGCTCCCGTTCGATGAAAATGAACTTTGCGCCGGGGCGGGTGGCAAAAAAAAGATCGTCGTTGGCGAAGTAGTATTCCGTTAGCCCGGCTTCTCCGGGCTCGTTGGCGGCTATTTTTACGGGCTTGTCGCTTTCCATCCACAGTTGCAGCCGGATGGGGCCGTCTTCCGATGCAAGCTCGGTGGAGGAAGGCGGCTCTTCCCGTAGCTGCTGGTCGGTAGACAATATCACCTGCTGCACCTCCTTGACTATGGCCTGCGTATATTCCTCCACCGTGGATGGCTTCCTGGCCCGTTCCTGCTTTTTGGTTCCGTTGCCGCAGGAAGCGGTGAACAGTATGAGCAGCATCAGGATCAGAACTTCTTTTGTCATACTACTGGTTTTGGGCTATAGCACTTTCCTCTAGTACTGTCACAAAGTGAAATTGGTTTTGACTAGGCCTGTTTCTCTCCCCCCTCGGGGCAGGGCTGTTAAGTTCTCTTGAAAATTGGCCTCCCCTGCCTCCCGGCCTCC
>CAYVVK010000631.1:0-4069 GCA_964454855.1 uncultured Phaeodactylibacter sp.
GCCGGTAGCGGGGGTAGGCCTTCCTATCGGCAAACAATTCTTCAAACAACAGCAGGCCGTAATCTTTGATCCGCTGTTTTTCCCGGTCCACCCTCGTCTCGGCGGTATAGGGCTCATTGATGTACTCTTCGAAGTACCACTCCAGGTTCTCCTCCGTCTTGGGCCCGTGGGGATTGGTGAGTTCTGTTTTGAAAGTAAGGTCGTTGTCAAAGGCTAGCCTTATCGAAAAGCCGCCGAGGCTAGTTTGTTGATCTTCCTCAATTTTTACATTCATCTTAAACCATATCTAATATTTTTGACTAATCAGGTTCTTTATAACGAGAAGTTAAAAGCCCCAATACCGCTTTTAACCATTCAGGCCTTTCCAGTTCCTGCGCCAGGTTCTTGGCATTGTGGACAATTTCGGCAATATTTTTCTTTTTATCCAATTCAACAAATAACCTTAAAGCTTCCAGGTCAGAATTATGGCTTTCCTCAAATGCATTGAGATAGTAGTATACGTTTGCTAAATTTTGCAATATTTCAGCCTCTTTTTCCAGGTTACCCAATTCTTTGTAAGTATTCAGGGCCCTGTAATAGTATGTTTTACTGTCCTGGTAGTATTCAAGATTATAGCAATCATTGCCCATGTTGTAATATAACTGGGCAACATCAAATGAAAAATCTCCCCGCATAGAAAGAAAAACCTCCAAAGCCGATTTGTAATACTTCAGGCTTCTGGAAAAGTGGCCATCAGCGCTGGCCAGAATGCCCAGTCCCTGTAGCGCCTTTGCTTTAAGGTAAGCGTCATTATCAACCAAGGATATTTCGAGGCATTTTTCATAACTTCCCCGGCTTCTCTCAAACTCTCCTGACTGATAATACAAGCCAGCTAGCAATTGTAAGGTTCTGGCCTGAGATTGAAGCGCCTTCAGTTTTTTAAAACCTTTCAACGCCATTTCGAGCAACCTTTCTGCATTGTCATAATCTTCCAGGTCATAATAGTATCTTCCAAGGCTTTGGTATACAGACGCAATGCTTTTATTATCGCTCAAGCCGTCAAAGGCTTCTGTTGCCCTTTCGTAATACACTTTACTGTCTCTCATTTCGCCCAAGTCCCGGCAGATGTCTCCGAGCATCCTGAATATCTCTCCTAAACCAGCCGGAAAAACCTGGAAAAGTTTATTTTCCT
This sequence comes from uncultured Phaeodactylibacter sp., assembly GCA_964454855.1. Taxonomy (GTDB): domain Bacteria; phylum Bacteroidota; class Bacteroidia; order Chitinophagales; family Saprospiraceae; genus CAYVVK01. Next base: position 1,172 of record CAYVVK010000631.1, read on the forward strand.
GGTACCGGTGCAGTATATCCAAGAAAATCGACTTTGCCTGCTTCTTATCTCCCATAAGTGCAATCGCCCTTCCAACCATATCGATAACTCCCAGCAACTCTGACTCCAGATGTTGGCTATCCCCGGCAGGAATAAATTTTCCAAAGCTTTCCAGGACAGCCTGAGAGAGAGACAGGCACTCTTCAATGTCATTGCTTTCAAAAGCCGCCGTAGCCAGAACAGTATAGGGATGGATGAAACTTTCCCCCTGGCGTAATGAAATCTGTAAAGCAAACAGGAAATTGCTCTCTTCCAGTTCAATCAACTTATTGCCCATATTCTTAAAATCCTCACCAGGATTAACCACTGCGCTCAACAGGCTTTCACTTACCTTTTGGTAATAAGCCCGGAACCCTTTAAGGAGGATTGAATCTACAGAAGTATTATTTAGCTGCGAAATGAGCCAATGCCTGGCCAGTGGACAAGAAGTATAAATGTATTCAGAAAAACCCGGTTCAGTAGGCTTAAGCCATCCACTTTTTTCCAATTTCTTGACTGTGGCTGTTAACTTCTCAATGCTTTCAGCGCCATTCCAACCGGCATCTGAAAGGCAAGAGAAATAGCTTGCCATCGAAACGGGATGAATGTTTACTATTCCCTGGAAAGGCGCTAATACGGAAATGATTTCCGTTTCCTCATCAGAAAGCGTTGGCCCTCCCAAAGGTAAATCAAAACTCATAACGCTGTTTTAGGGGCGTGGGAAGTCTATTTCCACCATTCCACCGTCCTCCGAAAGTTTCTCTTTCTCCATCTCCATCTTCCCGCTGCCCCCCATCAAGTTGGGCAAAGGCTTGGTATAGTTTGGCATGCCTGTGATATGGCCATCCCTATTCAATTGAAGCCGGATGCAGGTAAAAGCAAATGGCAGGTTTTCCTCCCCCTGGAAAACCAGCGAGCGCTTGCCCGATTCGCGAACAGAAAATTTACCATCCACACTGCCAATTTCCTTTTTCAGGGCCGACAAATTAAATTCAAAACCATCATCAGTTGTTTCCGAAGCATGAATAGAAAAATCGTTGCTTGTAATCACTGAATCGATAAGCAGTAGCCGCGAGGCCGCCAAGCCAAAGAACCCTTCCGTCAGCGCATTTCTCCGGATGCGCTGGTCCTCCAGTTCATCCGCTAGGATGCCGTTATCCATCCAGGTGCGGTTCACATGATCAAAACTAAAAGACACCTTAGCCACATCCCTGAAGTGAGCGTCCAGGTTAGGCAGGCTGACCCCAAAGCCTTTGAGGAAGCCACCCAGGATTTCCAACCCCAGCTTTAAGTCCGTTTTTTTAGTCTTTTCACCAGAAATATTAACCATGGGCTTGGTCTCCAGGTAGGCAGGATCGATATCTACCGCCGTAGGTTCGGTAAGGATGGTACCGATGGTGGTGCGGAATTTGGGTTTGCCAGCTAACGGCTTTTCAACAACCCCCAGCGGCACAATCCGGCCTTCCGGCACTTTCAGGATGTTGGCTTGGAGGACGTCGTTGAGGATGGAAAAGACGGGGTCTTGTTGGATGAAGAGGTTCATTAGGCTCATAGAAGGCATTTTGGGTTTTCAGGAATCGCATGCCGTTCAAGGTAGCAAAAACCAAAGAATTCTGCAATGTTGGAAAACCTTCGCATTGTTTTACATGAGAAAAATCAGTATTTTATAAATTTTTAAGGACTAATTACTTGATTGTCAATTAAATGGTGAGACATCAATCCATTTTTAGGTTTCCATCATTAATTTGAGAATATATAAACAGCAAGGAAGCATCAATTAATACCACTAAATGGCAGCCTACAAATTATTGGCGCTATTGGTCAATTCTGGAGATAGAGAAGCGGCAGGAGGAAACCGGACTACCCCTGGACAAGAACTATTGTCTCAGGTTGAGAACGATTTGTCTACAGTTGATGAGGCTGCAATTTTTTTCAGGGATAAAACTGTTCCTAACGCTAAAAAAAAATTTTCGGATGAGGATGAAGAACTCATGACCGTTCTTTCGGAAATAAGTGATATAGCTTTGTATTACACCTCAAGTGTTAAAAGGGAGCATAGTAGCCCTTGTCATGATACTGGTATCGACGGAGCGATTGATGATATCCGGGAAATTCTATATAGTGTGGTCAACAGCATCACTGATTCAAGTGAGAAATACTGGAGGCCATTTGAAATTTGCGGGCAATTGACCACAGCGTTAGGCCGCTATGAGGACCTCATTTTTTTATTAGCTAAATATATTGAAGCAGAAAATAATGTTTGATGGATTACAGGGAAATAAATACAGGGAATCCTCTTACTGATGTGATTATTTGGCTCGGCAGCCAAAGCATTACCCTGGAAAAGGTAAATATTTCGGGAAGTGAGATATTCAAGGTCAAATTGAAAAAAATAATAAGCTTTTTAGAACAGTTGAAAAGTGAACTTCGGCCTGAAAGCGGGGCAGATAATATCTCCGTAATGTATCTGAAATCTGCAATAGACGAACTGAAGACAGTACTCAATACACAATCCGAGAACCCCTCAGGTTCATTCAAGAGGTCAAAGAAGAAAATAGAAAAATTCAATGAGTACCTAAGGGAAATTGGCCGATACCATCTAATAAACCAAATTGTTGAAGATATTCAATTGGGCGACTCTGTTTTAAGGACAATTCAGGAACCGGCCACTGCTTTAAAAAAACAGGATAACATAAGAACTATAAAGACTGCTGGAAACGAAAAAGAAAAAACATTAGAAAATAATCAGCAACTGATCACCCATGACAAAATAGAAAAGGCTATTGAGGAATTGATCGCTATTGAACCCGACAATATAGATTTGGGTGGCTACCCGTCTAAGGTTGGACAAGTTAGGGTTTAAAACCGGGAACCAAGAGC
>CAYVVK010000632.1:0-2413 GCA_964454855.1 uncultured Phaeodactylibacter sp.
TTAAGTACATCTTCCAGGCCCACTTCGGGATGGCCCAGGGTGATGTTCTCCATAATGGACCCCTGGAAGATGTCTTCCCGTGCCGAGTAATCGCCCATATGGTGGCGCAGCGAAGAAATATTCAGGTTGCGCAGCGGGTAGCCGTTGTAGGATATCCCACCCTGATAACCAGTATACAGGCCAGAAAGTAGTTGCATCAGCGTCGCCCGCCCCGAGCCGCTGTAACCAGCAATACAGATCTTTTCTCCTGCCTTGATATTGAAACAAAGCTCGTCCAGCGCAGGTTTTTCTGACCCTTCGAAACTGAAGCGCAGATTATCTACTTTGATGGCCACTCCTCGTCCGGTATCTATCTCCGAAAAATCCACGCCGTTGTCATCTTCAATGGGTAGATCAGTAATACTACCCAGCTTTTCCAGGGCGGTCAGCACATCGTAGATGGTTTCCATGGTGAGGATCAGCCTCTCCACAGAGGCCATGATCAGGATCACGACGATCTCCGCCGCCACGAACTGCCCGATGTTGATCTGGTTGTCGATGACCAGATAACTGCCCAGCAGCAACAGGCCCGCGGTGACCACCGTCTTGAAGGCCACGATATTGCCATACTGGAAGACCAGGATCTTAAAGTGTTTCTTGCGGCTGTCCAGATAATTGCACACCAGGCCATCGGTCTTGTAGAGGGAATAGGTGCTGCCTCCCGACATTTTGAAGGTACTCATGGCCCGGGCCATTTCTTCCAGCCAATAGGCCACTTCGTATTTGTACTTGGATTCCTGCAGGCTGGTTTCCAGCCCTCCCGGTCCGGTGATCCGGAAAATCAGGACCAGGATGGTCACCAGCACCAGGCCGAAGAGCACAAAGAAAGGGTGGTAAAAGGAGATCAGGATCAGGCCGAAAGCGACCTGCAGAATGGCTGTGGAAAAATCCATCAGTATCTTCGGAAGGCCTCTCTGCAAAGTCAGGGTATCGAAAAAGCGGTTGATCAGCTCGGGCGGATAATACCGGCTGACCGTGTCGAGCTTCAGCCGCGGAATGCGGTAGGCAAAATCAAAGGCCGATCGGGCGAAGATGCGCCGCTGAATGGTCTCCGTCACGGTGAGCTGCATGACCTTCAGAATACCCGAAAGGGCGGTGGCCACTGTAACAATGGCAACCAATATGATCAGTGAGGCCGACAGGGCGCCCCCCGCGATCAGGCCAATAATGGCCTGAACCCCCAGGGGCAGGCTTAGCGTGATCAGGCCGGCAAATATCGCGTATATATAGATATAGTAAATATCTTTCCGGTCGAGCTCTAAAAGTTTGAAAAAACGCTGCAGTGGCCGCAGGCGGTCTGAAGTGTTATTTTCCATTGGTGTGGTGACTGATTTTTTAGTCTACAAGCAGATCCTCCAGGCTTATAAAGGGGTACATTCCTCTGAGGGATTCCTTCAACCTCTTTCGGGCGAAGAAAATCCGGCTCTTGACCGTGCCCAGGGGAATGTCCAGTTCTTCAGCGATCTCGTCATACTTGTAGCCCTGATAATACATCAAAAAAGGAACCTTCACCCAGTCTTCCAAACTGTCGATCAGGGCGGTGATCTCCTTAATTGTAACTTCCGTCTCTCCGAGATTAAACACCGCCTCGCTTCCGGAGTTTAAAAAATAACTGTTGTGCGTACCGTCATTCAGGACCTGCCGGCGTTTCTTTCGGCGATAGTCATTGATGAAAGTGTTGCGCATAATCGTCATGAGCCAGGCCCGGAGATTGGTGTGCGGCTGATACAGGCTCCGGTATTTAAACGCCTTGTAAGCAGTTTCCTGTACAAGGTCCTGCGCTTCCGTTTCATCTTTGGTGAGGGAACAGGCGAAGGAAAACAGGCTCCGCTCAAACTTGCAATAGGCATTGGTGAACTCAGGATAGGACATAGGCTTGTATTTTTACACTAGTTACCCTATTTAATATGATAGCATTACTATCATATTTGCAAATATAACGCCTCCGTCCCGATAGAGTTGAAAAAAAATGCCTTTTTATTTAAAAATCACCGGAAAAACTGAGTGAGAAGACAGGCCGTTACCGCTGGAAGATCATCTTCCTTACCCAGGATTGGCCATTGGCCTGCAGGCGATAGTAATAAACTCCCGGCCCAGGTAATTCATTACCGAAAATTTCGACCTCATTTTTCCCGGAAGGGTAATTCCCTTCTATTTGTTTGACGGCCTGGCCGTTCAGGCCGATGAGTTGCAGGCTCACCGGACCCGGAGCCGGGAGTTCGAAACTCAGCGTGGTACTATGAGAAAAGGGATTGGGAACATTCTGATAGAGCTCTGCTTGCAGAGGGGCATCCCATAGTAGGGATACTTTCATTTTTTCGTAAAATTCGCCATAGGCCTCCGCAAGCAGCAGCTGGTCATCAAACTTTATGGC
>CAYVVK010000632.1:2423-4051 GCA_964454855.1 uncultured Phaeodactylibacter sp.
AGAGAGCTGCACCGGCCGATTCGCACGAAGGTGAATGGAAAACAGTACCGAAGTCCCGGGCTGTAACCGGCCGGAGTTCCAGCTCAGCAGCAGCCGGCCCTCTTCGAGATCCTGTTTCAGGTGCTGCTCTCCGATGGTTGCTCCATCCACGGACAAGGCGGTGAGGGCTTCGGGATCAAATTCCAGTGCTCCCTGCATCCCTATGATGCCCGACAGGTTGGCCTGCAGGGTGAGGACATATTCTTCTCCGGCCTGTAATAAAACATCTCTGCCCATTAAAGGAAGCGACGAGAAATGGCTGCGCCCTTCCACTCCCTGCTGCAGCGTATCCACTTCTGCACTGAGGTCAACATCGCCGACCTTGATGGCAATGAAATCCTCGCTGGACAGCTGGCCGTTCAGGTCATTAATGCTGATAGCCTCCGGGAAAGGTTCCTCCAGAGGGTCCTGAGGATTGAGAAAGGCATATCGGCGGGGAATAAAACGCCAGCTGCTGCTCTCCGGAAGTTTGTTGAGAATGCTGAGGATGACCTGCCGCAGCTGAATGATGTCCATAGTCGTTACCGTGCCCGAACCGTTCACATCGGCAGCGATGATCTTGTAAGGAGAATCCAGGGGCCGCACCCCCAGAATGTGCTGGCTGATCAGAACGATATCAAAAGTAGACAGGCCATTCTTATGGCCCTCATCCAGGAAGGGCGTGACGGTATAATCTTTTCCGAGCTCGAGGCCGGGGAAGGAATACCGGCCGTCCGGCCCGGATTGCATATCCATTTCCTGCCCCCCGCTCAGTTGTATGCTCACTGCGGGTACCGGGCTGGTATCCTCGCGTTCGATGCGGCCGGCAATGAGGCCCTCGCCGGGCTCGCAGTCGGCGAGGTGATTTTCCACGATGATGAAGGTTTCGCAGAAGTCGTAATTGGGGCCGCCCTCCGAGCCATCGGGTTGTACGGCATAGGGGTTGCCCGCCGCATCCCAGGCGTAGACCTCCACAATGAGTATGCCCAGGTCATCGCAGGTGAGTATCAGCGCATCCTTTTCAGGGCTGGGCGCTTCTCCGGCACGGTTGATGGAGAAGGTGACCGGCTCCAGGCAGTCAAACACCGGGCTGGCGATGAAGTCTTCAGCAAAAACGGCCCTTGCGCCGCCATCTATATCGCCATCGCCATCCACATCGGTATTGGGCTCTACCACCATCAGCGAAGTCACCAGGCCGTTGATGCAACTCGGCGCCGGAGATTTGCAATCGACGATCTCAAAGGGCATGGAGGCAGAAGCCGTATTTCCACATCCGTCAACCACCGTTATTTCGAAAGTGTGCCGCCCAATGGGGAAATCTCCCTGCAACTTCCATTTCGGATAGGTGCCAAAAATATCGGTGATGATGGAATCTCCCGTCCCATCGGCGTATTCATCGTATATGACCTCGAACTCCAGGTCGTTGGGCGTACAGTTATCAGTGACTACAAAGAGATATTCGATGTCCGACCGGCAATCATCGCCCACGCTGCAGAAGGGTGGCGGCTCTACATATAGGATCTGCGGAGGTATGGTATCGTACACCTTAAGGTTTTGGGTATATTCCCAGTAGCCAATGGAGTTGCTGGTGCGCCAGTACCCCCCGGGGT
>CAYVVK010000633.1:0-4040 GCA_964454855.1 uncultured Phaeodactylibacter sp.
ACTTCATCATCGCCGCCAACCTCAAGGCGGAGCTGCCCCGCAAGGTGCTGCCCTGGCTGCCCCTCAAGCCCTATTTCGACATCGGCTATTTCGACAACGCCATGCCTACCGGTGAGAACGACACCTTCACGGACCAGCTGCTGTGGAGCGGCGGCTTCGCCTTCGAAGTGCTGAATGACGCCGTCGGCATCTATTTCCCGCTGATCAACTCTCAGAATATACAGGACCGCTATGCGGAGCGGGGGAGCTACTGGAAGCGGGTTGCGTTTCGGGTGGAGTTGCAGCAGTTGGATCCCTGGGTATTGGTGGAAAGGTTGGAGTTTTAAACATCCGTATTATTGATGTGGACACTTGCCTAAATCAACTATTTTTACGATTAATACAGCGTGAAAAAAATTTTTGGGTATGCCATCGCAGCCCTCTAACTCCCTAAAGAGGAGGACCCCCTCCCGCAAACTCCAACCGGCCTTGTATAGGCGGGTGGGTGCACCTCCTTTAGGAGGCCGGGAGGTGAGCGCAGGCAATATCATACAATTTAATGCACACTATAATTGCGTGCAAATAATTTTTGGATATGCCGTCACAACCCTCTGACTCCAGGTCTCCTATGCGCCAAAGCCGCTTCGGTGACGGAGCAAAGGGTGGGGACCCTCCCGCAAATTTCAGGCCGCCATTGAATTGATACAAAAATATTTATGACATGAAATACGAAGAGATATATAAAAAACTAAAAGAGAAATATACCGATGAGGAAATTGTGGATTCCATGTTGATCCCTGCTGACCTGAGTGAGCAGGAGAGAAAAGAACTAGACAAAGAGATGAGAGAAATACGGATGCAGAAACTCCGGGAAATGACGGAAGAAGTTGTGGTGGAAATTGATGATCAAAAAACAGGAGTTTATTATTTCTGAAGATGAGGAGGCCCGGAAGGAGGAATACGAAAAAGTGAAGAATCCTTTGAGGGCTTAGGGCCTTGGCCAGAAAAGGTTTGGGAAAACCGGAACCACTTAAATATTCGTTGAAGGGATTCTGGTCGAGAAGAATCACCCAGGAGCACCGGCTGGTGTATAGCGTGAGTGGAAAAAAAGGCGAAGATCAGAGGTGCACCATCATCCAGTGCCGGTATCATTATGATGATTGATGACAAAATAAATAACCTATGAAATTAGGAGCTTTCCCCATAAGCCTATACTGGAAAGCGAAGCGGATGAAAACACTTCCGGCCCGGCCAGCCTGGTGGTAGCCGACCCGGACGGCAATGCGATCCTGATCGACCAGCATGTGTAGTTAGAGCGCTTAATGAATGGGGAACCCTGCAAATAAATCCGGTTGATCATTAGGCAAAGTTTGTTTACTTTGTGGCAAACAGTTCAAGACATATGGCAGAAAAAAAGTTGGACATACTGACTATTGAAGAGTACCTGGCTCAAGAGGATCAATCCGATATAAAAAGTGAATATGAGCATGGAGAAATTACTGCCATGAGTGGCGGAACTCTGAACCATGGCATCATAAGTAATAACATAAACACGGAGTTGAACAATTTAATAAAGGAAAAGGGGGGGAATTGTGTGCCGATCAATGGAGATGTCAGAATATTTATTGAAAAAGCCGAATCCTTCGTTTATCCCGACGGGATGGTAATATGTGGAGATATAGAAACCTCTGATCATGACCAGAACTCCATCATTAACCCAATGCTCGTAGTGGAAGTCCTGTCAAATTCAACGGAGAGTTATGACCGGGGCGATAAATTCCATAAGTATGGTTCGTTGCCCTCTTTCCGCGAATACGTTTTGATCGACCAATACAAACCGGTGATCGATATCCTCTATAAAGAGGATCCCTCTTACTGGAGAATGACAACTACCATCGGCCTTGACAAAAGTATATATCTCAATTCATTGGATTGCCGGATCAAGGTGGCTGATATTTACAGGAATACACAAGGCCTGGCTACTCCTCAATTCAAGTTGGAATTCTAGCACTCTCACAGCCTGGAGAAGCACGCTACTCTAAAAACACCTCACCTGTGAAAACCACCATTCTCATTCTCATCTTTCTATTCGGCTCCCTGGCCTATGCTCAGGAAAACTTTACTTTATTTCGGGACGCGCAGTACGCCTACCAGTCAGCAACCCTTACCATTGAACAACTGACGCCCAAAACCTATGTACACACTTCCACCATCGACATTCCCAACTTATATACCCGGTGAAAAAGTGCTGTTCGGCGGCTGCCTGATCAAGGAAGTAGGCGCCGGAAAAGGCAATCTCGGCGATGCCAATACGGAGGAGTGGCCCGATACTGTCCGCAAAATTAAGCAGGCCTATCCGGAGGTGAAGTATGTAGTTCCCGGCCACGGGAAAGTGGGCGGCCTGGAACTGCTGGATTATACGATCGGTAGGTTTGAGGAGTAGTATGGAATAAAGATCTCAGCCGGGCCGAACAGCCCGCCCCACAAAAAACACCGGAATAACCAATACGATCAGCACCACGGAAAACAGCAACCCCCCGATGGCTCCCACCGCCAGCGAAAACCAGAACACCTCCTGCGGGCCGTGGATGAGAAAGGGGATCAGCCCAAGGGCAGTGGAGAGGATGGTGAGCAGGATGGGGGTGATCTTGTGGTGGAAAGCCTTGATGTACAGGGCCAGAGAAGGCCGCCGCGGCTGCCGTTTGCGAAAATAATTGAAGTCATTGACGATGAGGATGAGGCTGTTGACCACGATGCCGCTCAGCAGGATGAAAGAGGTATAGCCCCCCTGGTCGAAGGGAAAGCCGGAGTAGTAGAAGGCCAGGAAAATGCCGATAAAGGAAAGCGGGATGAGCAGCACGATGGACAGGGCCTGCCGCAGCGACTCAAACACCACTGCGCAGATCATAAAGATGAGCACGATGGCCAGCAGAAAAAGGGCGTACTGCCGCCCCTCCTCCTCCCCTATCCGCCAGGTTTTGCGCGCCATAGAGTAGCCCAGGGGCAGCTCCTTCTGCATGACGCCCATCACCTCCTCCAGGTAGCGGTTGCCAAAGCGGTAGGAGCCGTTGTACTGGAACTCCACCATGCGAATGTACTGCTGGTTTTCCTTGTGAATGCTGGAGGCCACCTGCCGCTTTTCCAGCCGGGCCAGGCTGGCGACGGCCAGCTTGCTGCTGTCTGTCTGCTGGGTTTCATTGAGCAGGTTCCAGAGGCCGTTGTCCTGCAGTTCCGCATCGATGAGGCGCAGGGGTTCTCCATTAGGCAGCATGCCGTCGGGAGCGGCGCTCCGGTTGAAATGGCGCAGTACGGCGCCCAGCTGCCGGGGGCTAAGCCCGCGTTCCGCCACCTGCCGCTCGCGGAGTTCCAGCCCGTATTCGTACAGGTCTTTGGCCCGCCAGTCGACGTTCGCCTCGGTGTCCACCTCCGTGATGCGCGGGTGGGCCAGCAGCTTTTCGGCAAAGCGCCCCGCATGCCGCGCCAGTTCCTCCTTGTTGTAGCCGTACATGGCCACCCGGAAGTGCGGCGGCGTCCCTCCGCCGGCATTGCTGAAACCCTGGCCCACGCCGAAGATGTTCCAGCGAACGCCCCCCAGGTTCAGGCTGTAGGCCACCAGGCGGGCCTTGAGCTGGTAGGCGAAGGACTGCCCGTAGCCGGGGTTGAAATACACCTGCATGCTGCCGTGCTGCCCGCTGTACACCTGTGTGGTGTAGCGTTTCACCTCCTTGTCGAACTGCCCGACATAAGCTTCCAGCTGTTCGAACACCCGGTTCATCTGCTCCAGGGTGGCGCCGGGCGGCATGCTGCCCCGCACGTACAGCACCGTCTCTTCCGCGTTGCGGTAGCCCGCCCCCTCGTACACATACCAGAGGAACAGCCGCAGGCTGCCGCCCAGGGCCCTGTTGACGTAGGGCTTTACATTTTCCACGTACCAGTCGTTGCCCAGGCTGCGGTTGTACCATTCCTGATCTTCGATCTCGTTGGGCAACAGAAATACCGGCAGGCCGAAAAGCAGCAGCACCGCCACCACCACCCAGGCCCTGCGGCGCAGCAGCGCGGCG
>CAYVVK010000634.1:0-2061 GCA_964454855.1 uncultured Phaeodactylibacter sp.
GTAACGCCCGCCCCCGGCCACGCTGCCAAAACTCTGGCGATGGCCTTTTTGATCTCTTCTTTGATGTCGAAGTCAGGCCGGTCGGTGTCGAAGTCTATACTGGCCTCATTGGAAAGTGCCCTTACTCCTTTGACGCTTTTGGCCACGTATTCTGAGAGTTGCTTTTCCTGCCAGGAGTCTACCTGTCCGGAAAGGATCACTTTGCCGTCATTTACCGCTACATCTATTTCGTAGGAATCGGTGGCGGGATCTTCGAGCAGGGCTTTTTCCACATCCGCTTTAACCGTATAATCAGAACGGAAGGGCGGGTTGACGTTTACGAGGTTGACCACGCCTTCCACGCCTTTCACGGCGGTGGCTACTTTTTCCGCCCGGGACTTGGCGAGGATATTGTCTACCGAACCGGTCAGGGTAACGATATTCTTATCGGTAGACACATCGATCTGATCGGCAGGGACATTCGACTGAAATACGAGTTCCGCTTCGATGCGGTTGGATATCTTTTCATCGCTGATCTGCTCATCCTGAGCGTAGAGGCCGGTAAGGCAGGCCAGGAAAGCAAGGGATAAGAATAACTTTATGGACGCTAATGCATGCTTGCGTTTCATAGGTATCAATGTTTTTTGTTAGCTAATTGATATTCAGGGGTTTGCACCTTAGCTGCACATCAGCTATAAAACGGAAGCTCATGTTGATATGTTCATTGCCGGCTGCCGGCCGGCGAGTCAGTTACCGTCCTCACATTCACCCTCTTCCCAACTGGTGAGGCCTGCTCGTTTGGCGTAGCATTCATTGGGGTAAGTTTTGCCGTCACAACCGCAGACGGGCTGATATATCTCGATGCATACCATCTCGGGGTCGATCTTTCGCTCGTCTATACAATCCTCGGAGATGGTGGAACCCTGGTTGCAGGTGGCCGCGCAAAAAATGGCGGCTAAGGAAAGCAGAAGGAAGAGATTTTTCATTTTTATGATGGATTTTAAAAGTTTAAAGGCCTTTGCCGCCGGGTTTTTCACCGACGGCGGTGTATCAGTTATTAAATATAAGAATTGCGGGTGCATGTTCGGCAGAACTCGGCTTAATTTGGGGGAATCAAGCTCTTTTCGATACGGAAAAGCGGCGGGGTGGGCTTAAAGCAGCCTCCGCACAACATTTCAAAATAAGCTTCCGTTAAGAATGCAGGCCTCAAGGATACAAGTAGCGACTTATTGAGTATGCAATTTTATTGATATATTACCTCCGTTTTCCGATAATCCTTGAATCACTTTTTGAAAATGTACGAACATGAATACCTTTCTCAAAGCCCTCCTGACTATTGTTGTGCTTTCTGCCTGCCTGCCGGTGCAAGGGCAGCTCAACCGGGCAAATAAAGATTACGAAATGGGCGCCTTCAACCTGGCGGTGCGTTCCTATCTGGAAGTCCTGGAAAAACGCCCTGCCAACTACGAGGCTATGCTGAAGCTTGCCGATTCCTACCGGTACCTCAACCAGATGGAAGAAGCCAGGAGCTGGTATGAGAAAGTACTACGGGAAGACAGAAGCAAAGTAGACGGGGAAAACCTGTTCAACTACGCCAGAGTGCTGATGGCCCTGCAGCAGTACGATAAGGCCCGCGAGTGGTTTGAAGCCTATGCCCGCGCCAACAGCAAGGATCAGGAAAAGGCCATTAAAGGGCGCCAGTACGCCCAGAGTTGCACCTTTGCGGAAAACCAGCAGGGGCAATCCTCTCCCTACCTGGTGAGCAATGAACGCATCAATACCACTTCCTCCGATTTCGCCCCGGCCTTCTACGGAGACCAGGTGGCCTTCTCTTCCGCACGTTCCGACCTTCAGCCTCCCGGGGCCAGCTGGACGGGCAGGGCCAATAACCTGCTGTACCTGGCACGCGTCAATGAGTCTACCGGCTTTCTGGAAGCCCCGGTGCCGCTGCAAAGCCGCCTGCAGGAGGATGAAAACCTCGTCAATATCGGCCCGGTGTCCTTCAGCCCGGAAGGCAACCTGGTGGCCTACACCAAGAATAACTTTATAGATGGCACCCGCCATATTCCTACCGGAGGCTTG
>CAYVVK010000634.1:2071-4038 GCA_964454855.1 uncultured Phaeodactylibacter sp.
AACGGAGAGTGGGCCGAACAAAAGCCCTTTCCGTATAATGGCTCCGGCTTCTCCACCGGCTATCCGAATTTCTCTCCGGATGGCAACTCCCTCTACTTCGCTTCCAGCCGCCCCGATGGCTTTGGTGGCTTCGATCTGTACGTGTCCTATAGAATGGGCAATACCTGGAGTACGCCGGAGAACCTGGGCCCGAAGGTCAATACCCCGGGCGATGAAGTGTCGCCGTTCTTCGATGGCGCCAACCTCTACTTTTCTTCCGACTGGCACCGGGGCCTGGGGGGCTACGACATTTTCCGCGCCGAGCAGGCCAACGGCCGCTGGGAAAGGATCTTTCACCTCGGCAACCTGATCAATTCCTCCCGGGATGACTTCGGCTTCGTCTATGACAGCTTCCGCAACCTGGGCTATCTCGTGTCCAACCGCTCCGGCGGGCGCGGCAACGAGGACATATACAAGGTGTTCAAATCTGCCGACAATATCGTGCTGCACGTGCGCAATGCTTCCGACGGTACGCCTATTCCTTACGCTACGATCGACTTCATCAACTGCGGCGAGGGCCTGTTCAAGGCCGATAGCGAGGGCAATTACTGCTTCCAGGCCGTGGAAGGGCTCGATTGTGAAATCGTCATCCGGGCAGACGGCTATAACGATGCGGTATTCCAGCTATCTGCCATGGGCATGCGGCAGAACCGGGAGTATGACATCATGCTCAGCAAGAAGGGAGAGGAATACATCGGCAAGGTGCTGAGCTATACTACCCGGATGCCGGTGGCCGGCGTGGCCGTCACGGCCAGCAATCAGGCCACCAACAGCACCATGCAGGCCGAAACGGATGTCAACGGCGATTACTCGCTGGCGCTCAGCCCCAACTCTTCCTACATCATCCGGTACTCCCGGCCGGGTTTCAGAGACATCAGCCGCACGGTGAATACCAACCAGGGGAATGACCGCAGTATTCTGGGGGTGATCTCCATGCTGCCGGTAAGCGCCGGCGCCAACGAAACCAACCCTGGCTCTTCCGTATCCCCGCGCTCCGGAGGCGAGGTGGCGGCCGCCACCTCTTCCGGTGAACCTGCGAATATCAGCAGCGGTTATGCCGTTCAGGTGGCTGCGCTCAGTAAGCCTGGCCTGGAAAGCTTCTCCGGCCTGGAAAACCTCGGGCAGGTGTATTCCAAATATGAGAACAATAAGTACAAAGTGCGGGTGGGCGTGTTCGATAGCAAACAGAAGGCCGATCAGGTGCTCAGCACCGTGAAAAGCCGGGGCTATACCGGCGCTTTCATCGTCACGGAACAGGGCGGCGCTCCCGGCCAGCAGGCCAGAGGAGGTACTGCCTCCGCTCAACAGGCTTCTACCGCCGGCGGCCAGTACAAAGTACAGCTGGCGGCCTATAAAGACCCCCGCTGGTTCAACCCCGCCGGGCTGGAGCGCTACGGCAATATCGAAGAACGCATGAGGGACGGGCTGACCGTCAAGCTGTTGTCCAGCTTCGATGACATAGAGGAGGCCAAGCAGGCCTGGCGGCAGGCCAGAGCGGCCGGCTTCAATACTTCATTTATTGTGGTGGACCTGGGAGATGAGTTGCGGAAGGTGTATCCGTAATTAGATGCCGGAGCGTGGCTCCTTCGCCAAGGCTTCGGCGCCCGATGGGCGCAGGCCCGCCTGGGCTATGGATGCTATGGATAGCTGCGGCCGGCAGCAACTGCAGTATCCATAGCATCGCCTCCTCAGGAGGCGGGCATCCAATCCATTTTTATGATAAAAATGAATCTACACCTTCCAGGGGCAGGTTAAAGGCATCCGCCACGCCCTTGTAGACTACCTTTCCATTTACGACATTAAGCCCCATCTTCAGGGGGATGTTCTCGCGGCAGGCTTTTTTCCAGCCTTTGTCCGCCAGTTGCACGGCGTACGGGAAGGTAGCGTTGGCCAGCGCGATGGTAGAGGTATAGGGCACCGCTCCCGGC
>CAYVVK010000635.1:0-4027 GCA_964454855.1 uncultured Phaeodactylibacter sp.
AAAAAATCACTGGCCTAGCCAAACACGACACTTATTAAACGCGCGTCGCTTAGCAAACCCGCAAATTCGCCGTAGGCGATCCGTGTTCTCTACATTGAGCGGAGCGCAGGCTCTGAGCTTCGTTCCTGCAGCCCTGCCTGAGGCGCCAAACCCTAAATGTTTAAATCGGCTCTATTGAGGATTGAGCGATTGAGTGATTTAAGATTTAGGATGTGTGCTCTGCCCTCGGCTGCCTCGCCCTGCTGGCTTGCGGAGCGGGACAAGCCCGCCTGTCCTCCCATCTGGGAGGAAGCCGGCAGGGAAAGTACGGAAGGACACCAACACCCACGGAAGTCCGTGTAAGCCCGTGTTTTTCTGTGTTCTCCGTGTACCATATACGTCAGAATGGAAGGTATGGGACAGTGTTTCACTGGCTGAAGCCACGGAACCTCAAAAATTCGGGATGACTCCTGTTACCGCTGCTACCTGGAATGGGCAGGCGGGTTCATACCTTCATTATTTTTCGACGCTGGCTTCCTTCTCCTTCTCCTTCTCCAGAAAACCTTTTACCCATTCCGTAGTAACGGACTTGGGCCGCTCGAGGGGGAAGCCCAGAGCGCGGGCCCAGCAGAGAGAGGAAAGCACACCGAGTGCCCGGGATACGCCGAAGAGCACAGTGTAGAAGCTGTGTTCCTTCAGGCCGTAGTGCATGAGCAGCGCGCCGGAGTGAGCGTCTACATTAGGCCAGGGGTTTTTTACCTTGCCCAGGCTCTTTAGAATGTCGGGGACGACATCAAATATTTTCCAAACTACGTTCACGAGGTCATCATCCTTGATGTATTCCTCGGCAAAGCGCTTCTGGGCCATAAAGCGGGGGTCAGGTTTGCGCAATACGGCATGGCCGTAGCCGGGTATGACCTGGCCGGCAGCCAGAGTGCTGTTGACGTAATCCGTGATCTGTTCCTTGGAGGGATTGGTAGTGCCCAGGGCGTCCAGCATTTTCAGTATCCACTTGATGACTTCCTGGTTGGCAAGGCCGTGCAGGGGCCCCGCCAGTGCAGACATGCCGCCCGCCAGCGAAAGGTAGGCATCGCTGAGCGTAGACCCTACCAGGTGGGTGGTGTGCGCGGAGGCGTTCCCCCCTTCGTGGTCGGCATGAACGGTCAGGTAAAGGCGCATCAGGTTTTTAAACTCATCTTTCTCGATCCCGAGCATGTGGGCAAAGTTCCCGCCCCAGTCCTGAGAAATATCCGGGGAGATATGCTTGCCGCCGTGATAGCTGCGCCGGTAGATGTAGGCAGCGATCCTCGGAAGGCGGGATATGAGGTTCATGGTGTCCTCGTAAGTGGGGTCCCAGTAGTCGGTCTTGTTGATGCCCTCGTTGTAACGACGGGAAAAGCAGCTCTCCGTCTGCATGGAGGCGATGGCTGTGATAAACTGCGTCATGGGGTGGGTAGTGGCGGGAAGGCTGTCAAGCGTCCGTAAGGTATGTTCCGGGACGTTGCTGCGGCTGGTCCACTGCTGGGTCAGCCAAAGCACCTCTTCTTTCGTGGGGATCTCCCCTACCAACATCAGCCAGAACAGGCCTTCCGGGCGGGGTTCTTTGCCGTCGGGGCCTTTGGGGAGCATTTCCCGCAGTTCGGGGATGGAATACCCCCGGAAGCGGATCCCGTCGATGGGGTCCAGCTGTGAGGTTTCCCAAACCATCATCTTAATACCGCGGGCGCCGCCGTAGATCTGTTTGAGTTGAACTTCGTCTACTTTCCTGCTGCCATGTTCTTTGAGCATGGACTTTATCTCCTTCTGGAGGGTAGAAGCTTTTTCGTTAAATTTCTGTTTAAGGGGATCCATTAATGCTTTATCGTTAAGGGTTTATATGAAAAGATTGCGTATCAATGTTACAGCTAAACAACCTAAAAGGTTTGTAGCAATGTAAAAAAGCGGCCTTTGACGGAGGGCGGTTCAGTTCAATTCCAGGAGGGCGGTGCGTATTTCTTCCCGGCTGGCCCCTTCTTCCTTCAGGCGCCGTGTCAGTGCGGCTTCCTCCTGCCGGCGTTCGGCCAGTTGCTGGTTGAAAATGGCCATCTGGCTTTCCTGCAGTATGCGCTTAACCGCAGCCAGAGTCCCCTGCCGGACGTTTTCTCTCTTTCGGAGATAAAGGGAATAATCGGAGGCCTTGAGCTGCTCGATGGAGGCCAGGTTTCGGAAGCGGCGTTCCTGAACCTGGTACATCTGTTTGGCCTGCTCCTCGTCAAGCTGGTAAAGGGCTGCCGCTTCATCCGTAGCAGCTTGAATGGCGCTGGTTTCGGCCTGTGCATACAGGCCCGTGGCGAAAGCCAGCAGGCCCAACCAAAGTGTCAGTTTCTTCATAGAGTAAATTTTAATGTGTCGTGGCAGTGAGGTGGAATAATATTTTCCTCACCTGGCCCAGCCTTTGCAGTCGTTTTGAATGCCCGGGGACAGGCAGGTACAAAATTAGTGCTTTAGCGGGGGAAAATACAATTTTTAAACCTTTTATGCCCGTTGTGTTAGGCAGGCGCTGATAAGCTAAAATCTTCTGCACACGGGCACCATTTGCCGGGAAAGGATTATTTTTGCCTTTTGCTTTTTAGGGGTTGACCAAAATTCCTGATTTATGTTGATGATAGACGATGTATTGATCAGTGAGGATGTGATCGAAGAACAGTTCATCTGCAACCTGAAGGCCTGTAAGGGCGCCTGCTGCTGGGAGGGAGACTTCGGTGCGCCCATCGAAGAGGAGGAGCGCTATACCCTGGAAAGAATATATGAAGAGGTGAAACCCTTCCTCAGCCCCCGGGGGCGGGCGGTGATCGAGCAGGAGGGCCCCTATGCCTATTATGAGGATAATGACAGTTACGGCACCCCACTTATCGACGGCGGTGCCTGCGCCTATATGACTTACGATGAGAAAGGCATTGCCAAGTGTGGCATCGAACAGGCATACAATGCCGGCAAGACGGACTTCAAAAAGCCCATTTCCTGTCACCTCTACCCCATCCGGGTAAAGGTGGATGAGCGCGTAGGGCTGCAGGCGCTCAATTACGACCGCTGGGACATCTGCTCCGCTGCCTGCACCCTCGGCCGCCAGCATCAGATGCCGGTTTACCGCTTTCTCAAAGAGGCCATCATCCGCAAATACGGCGCCGACTTCTTCGAGCAGCTCGATGCCGCAGCGAAGGCCCTGGCATGATGGCCCTCCGGCCGCCAAAAACGGTTGGTTTTTTAAAGGAAATTAGTATCTTTGTACTGATCTATGGCTTCGCTCGGAAATTAAGTGAAGCTACCCTTCCCAGGGCCGATATATAGATAATATCTACTCCGGGATTAGCAACTATCAAACCATAATGCCCAACTTCAGGGGCGAAAGCCCATGCAGTCGGCAGTAGCCCGCTGGCGGAAGACGGCTTATTCAGTTCATAGGCAAGTAGCTGAAGAGAAGCTGTTGTATGCAATTGCAGGTTTCTACCGGAGCAGCGTGTATTGTTTGTATCGGCCTATTACTCCCTGCGCATCAAGAAATGTTGTGTTTAGTTATTTCGCAGCCCTCCGTCGAAATTCGAAAAAGTCAGAGTGGCTGTGAAAAGTTCAGGATTATCCTTCCACAGGCCAGTGGTTTTTGCCCTGAGCGCCAGGACGGTGCTCAAAGGCAGGCACCGCCCGCCAAAACCGGGGATAATCCTAAACTTCACACTTCTGAGTCGCGTGGCTCAGATTCTTGCCCTAGAACATTAAGAGTCACGCTTAACCCCCCTTTTGAAGTTGGTTTATGCAGCTCCGGATGGATTCCGGAGCTGCTTTTTTTACCTTTTGACTTCTGCCCTTTACCTTTTGCCTTTTCACTCACCCTCCCTGTTCCTCCACCTTCCTGCGTACCGTTTCCAGTATCTCGCTTTCCAGTTTTTCGGCTTCCTCGGCTATTTTCCGGCTCTTCTCCAGAATCTCCTCAGCGAATTCTTTATCCTCCAGGCCGGTGGCGTTGATCTGTACATTGAGGTAGGCGCCGCGGATGGCCGCACGGGCGCAGAGG
>CAYVVK010000636.1:0-909 GCA_964454855.1 uncultured Phaeodactylibacter sp.
GCCTGGCGCTGCCTCCGGCGGCAGTTTCCCACTGCCTCCGGGGTTCTATTCGGGGCTTGGGCCTGAAGCCAGGGCGCGGCTTCCCGCCACGCCTTGGCGCCGGGGTTTTATTTGAACCGTTCCCCCACTTCCATCAGGAAACTCGTCGAATACTCCTGCACCACCGCACCATCCATGTGATAATAGCTGATGGTGAGCTCCTCCGGCCAGGGCAGTTCCGCCAGGCGTTTGGCGGAAGCCTCTAGTTGCGGACGCCCCACTTTCTCCAGGCGGATCAGGTCGCCGGCGTAGAGGTAGTGGCCGTCGAGGAAAGTACCCTCCACGACTTCGAAGCGGCCGGCGTCCAGGGCCTTGAATTTAGGGTTGTTGATCAGCCGCTCTTCCGAGAGCTGGTTGAGGAGCCGGATCATCTCTCCGTCGCGGAAGAGCACGCCCCAGCGGAAGAGGGGCAGGGCCAGGCCCAGGGGTAGGGGGTAGGACCCGAAATCTTTCAGGTAAGGCTCGGCAGCAGGCAGATTGAGGATGGAGTTGGGCTCATCCCAGGCCTCCAGCCGCCCCATATTGTAGAACATGAGCATGCCGCGATCGGCAGGAGGTACGCCGGTGCGCTCAAAAAAGCGCACCTGATGCAGGCGGATGGTGGCAGAGAGGGAGGCGCCTTTCTCCTGGAGTTTGTCTTTCAGGCAGAGCAGCAATTCGAAGTATTTGTCGCGGGTGCTCTCCGTCCAGTCGCAGTCAAACTGCATTTCCCGGATGTGGAGGGCGGTATCCCGGGCAGCCAGGCTGTAGGTTTTGTCGAGTATGTTTTGGCAGAGCCCGGGGATGCCGGCGGGAGGAAGCTCCTTCATCGTATGGTTGGTGATGAAGATGGTGGGCACCAGTTCCAGGCCGGCGTAAGTGGCCGGGCTT
>CAYVVK010000636.1:919-4013 GCA_964454855.1 uncultured Phaeodactylibacter sp.
TAGCTGTACGGGCGCCAGAGGCACGGGGCCGTCTCCGTCCCAGTCTACATCGAAGAATTTGACGTAAAGCCGGGAAACGCCCAGGCTATCGAGGAACTGGCGTTCGCCCGGCTGCAGTTCCAGGCGCGTTTGCCAATGGTAAAAGGTGGTGTTTACCTGCCGGGGCGGAAGAGGAGCGCCACAGGAGTAGAAGAGGGTAATGGTTAGAAAAGCAAGGCAGTATGATGGAGATAGCCTCATTTGGGATTTGTGATGTTTGAGTCTTGATTGTTGATTTTCAACGGCCCACTGCCAACTGAAGACGGGGAGACTGCAAACTGCTTATATGAGTCCTTCCCGGATCAGGTCATGCAGATGCACGAAGCCCAGATAGCGGCCATTTTCATCCACAACAATAAGTTGTGTGATGCTGTTCTTACGCATGAGCTGCAGGGCTTTAACCGCCATGGCGTCGGCCTGAATGGCCTTTGGGGTGGTGGTCATAATGTCTTTTGCCCGGAGTTCGTGCAGGCCGGTGCCGCGTTCCAGCATACGCCGCAGGTCGCCGTCGGTAATGATGCCGCGCAGTTGGCCCTCCTCATCGAGTACGGCAGTGGCGCCGAGGCGTTTGGAGGTCATCTCCAGGATGGTGCGCTGAATGCTTTCTTCCAGGCCGACCGCCGGTTTTTCATTCTGGGGGTAGAGGTCGTGAACACGCAGGTACAATTGTTTTCCAAGCGCTCCTCCGGGGTGAAACTGAGCGAAGTCCTGGGGCGAGAAGCCACGCAGTGCCAGCAAGGAGGTGGCCAGGGCATCGCCCATGGCGGCCTGAGCGGTTGTGCTGGCGGTGGGCGCCAGGTTGTTCGGGTCGGCCTCCTTGGGCACCGGGGTATGCAGCACGAAATGCGCCTGCCTGCCCAGGTAAGAGTCCAGCTTGCCCACCATGCCGATGAGGGTGTTGCCCAGGGTTTTGAGCAGAGGCACCAGCACTTTGATCTCCGGCGTTTCGCCGCTTTTGGACAGGCAGAGCACGAAATCACTGCTCTGTATCATGCCCAGGTCACCGTGTATGGCGTCGGCGGCATGCATGAAAAGGGCGGGGGTGCCGGTAGAGTTGAGGGTGGCTACGATCTTCTGCCCGATGATGGCGCTCTTGCCGATGCCGGTGACCACCAGGCGCCCGTTGCAGTGAAAAATAGCTTTGACACAGCTTGTGAAAGATTCGTTGATGCTGGCCTTTAGCGCGCCGAGTGTCTGGATCTCGATCTCTATGGTCTCCAGGGCTGTTTTTGTGATCAATGCTTCAGAAATCACGTTGAATTTTGTATTTTTGGAAGCTTTTTTAAAAAGCTGGCTCATAAGCAGCCGATGTTTACACTTTGTTGAAGGTAAATAGTTGCTCCGAGAATGAGTTTAGAAGTAGAATTTCATTAAATTAGGCAAGCCCCAAAGTACACTGCCCAAACGCAAAAAAAGATTTCCCGTTTGCAGTGTACTCTCAGCAAGCCGAAGCACAAAAATAAGTTAAAAATAGAACTAGCGGCCATGACAGTTACGAAAGAAACCTTGCATGATGCGCTACAAAAGTACTTTGGGTTTGACAGTTTCAAGGAAAAACAAGAGTCAATAATCAAGAGTGTACTTAGTGGTAACGATACATTTGTAATAATGCCAACCGGAGGGGGGAAGTCCCTGTGCTATCAATTGCCTGCCCTCATGCTGGGCGGCACGGCCATCATCATCTCCCCGCTCATCGCGCTGATGAAAAACCAGGTGGATTCCATCCGTGGATACAGCCAGCGCGACGAGGTGGCGCACTTCCTCAATTCTTCCCTCACCAAGGCGCAGATGAAGCAGGTCAAACAGGATATTTCCGAGGGTAAGACCAAACTGCTTTTCATCGCCCCTGAAACCCTGACCAAGGATGAAAATATAGAGTTCTTCCGGCAGGTCGACCTTTCCTTCGTCGCGGTAGACGAAGCGCACTGCATCTCGGAATGGGGCCATGACTTCCGGCCCGAGTACCGCCGCATCCGCGCTATGCTCGATGGTATCGACAAGGAGATCCCCGTCGTGGCGCTAACCGCGACGGCCACCCCCAAGGTGCAGTCCGATATCGTCAAGAACCTCAATATGGAAGGGCAGAATACCTTTATTTCCTCCTTCAACCGGGAAAACCTTTATTATGAAGTCCGGCCCAAAGGAAAAAAGGAGCAGACGGTCAAGCAGATCATCAAGGCCATCAAGGAAATACCGGGCCAGTCGGGCATCATCTATGTGCAGAGCCGGAAATCTGCCGAGGAGATCGCTAAGGCCCTGGTGGTCAATGACATCAAGGCGGCGCCTTACCATGCCGGCCTCGATGCCAAGACCCGCAGCAAGACCCAGGATGATTTCCTCATGGAAGAAGTGGACGTTATCGTGGCGACCATCGCCTTCGGTATGGGTATCGACAAGCCGGATGTGCGCTTCGTCATCCACTACGATATTCCCAAAAGCATCGAAAATTACTATCAGGAGACCGGCCGCGCCGGGCGCGATGGCCTGGAAGGGCACTGTATCGCCTTTTACGCCTATAAGGACATCCTGAAGCTGGAAAAGTTCCTGCGCGATAAGCCCGTGGCCGAACGCGAAATGAGCGCCCAGCTGATGCAGGAAGTGATGGCCTATTCGGAAACCACCTCCTGCCGCCGCCGCTTCCTCCTGCACTACTTCGGCGAAGAGTTCGACGAGGACGACTGCAATAAAATGTGTGACAACTGCCGCCATCCGAAGGAAAGGGTTGAGGTAAAGGACGAAATACTGACGGCGCTGAAGGCGGTCCTGCAGCTCGACCAGAATTACGGGATCAAGACACTCATCAATTTCGTGCGTGGAAAGAATACCAAGGAGGTCAAAGATTTTGGCTTCAGCCAGAAAGAGTTGTTTGGAGCCGGCAAGAACCATGATTCCACCTTCTGGAGCTCCGTTTTCCGCCAGGCCATCCTCAACGGCCTGGTGCGCAAGGATATCGAGACCTACGGCCTGCTCAAAATGAACCCCAAGGGAGAGGCTTTCCTTAAAAAGCCCCACTCCTTCAAAATACCGATCGACCACAATTACGAAGAAGAGGCGG